>JAYTON010000645.1:0-1633 GCA_043747725.1 Saprospiraceae bacterium | reverse complement strand
GAAAGGAGAAGTATATCGCCCTGTAGAAGTGACCCCCTCAGTATTTGTGAATTTGGTAGAGAAAGTCTATGTTTTTCATGACAGCGAACCTAAAGATGTGAGTTTTGTGGTGAAAGCAGGGGCTGATAATGTGAAAGGTATCCTTAAACCGCAAGTGCCTAAGAGTTGGAAATTAGAGCCTGAAGCCTTAGATTTTGCTTTAAAAATAAAAGGTGAAGAGAAGATTTTAACTTATAGATTATATCCGACACAAGGCGAAAGCGAAGCGGTTATCAAAGCGCAGATTTTGATGTTGCCTAAAATGGCGGTCATGGATAACGATGTGCAATATCAACCTGTTTTGACCAAGTCCGTTAAGCTGATTGAATATGACCATATTCCGACTCAAACAGTTTTGCAACCGGCTGAGGCAAAAATCGTCAAACTCAATATAGAAAAACGGGGTAATAATATCGGTTATTTCATGGGTGCAGGCGATGAAATGCCCGCTTGCTTGGAGCAAATCGGTTATAAAGTGACGCTATTGGGCGACCATGATTTCCAAAATACTGAGGGGTTGCGCAGATTTGATGCTATCGTGATGGGCATCAGGGCGTACAATACGAAGGAGAAATTGAAGTTTCAGAATGAAAAACTCATGGATTATGTGAAAAATGGGGGCACTCTCGTGGTGCAATACAATACGAATGGTCGTGATTTATTACTCCCTCAATTTGGTCCTTATCCATTCAAACTGGGACGGGGTAGAACAACTGAAGAAGATGCAGACATTCGGATATTAAAGCCTGAACATGCAGTTCTAAACACCCCTAATAAAATCACTAATAAGGATTTTGAGGGCTGGGTTCAAGAGCGTGGCTTGTATTTTCTAAGCGAATGGGATAATCAATACGAGGCTGTTTTAAGTTGCAATGATGTGGGCGAGAAGAAAGAAGATGGCGGATTAGTGGTAGCGAAAGTAGAAAAAGGCTATTTTATTTATACCGGTTATTCTTTTTTCCGCCAAATGCCAGCGGGCGTACCGGGTGCGTATCGCTTATTCGCTAATTTATTGTCGCTTGGAAAACAATTACCGTAAATTTTGAAAATTTTTAATGAAAAAGAAAGGGAGATGTAGATTTACACCTCCTTTTCTTTTTCATTAATTGTTTCCAACCTCTATTCAATTTTAGCCATAAACAACTTTTTGAAGAAAATAAATTATGAAGCCTATCATAATGAGCCCGACAATCATAAATCCTAATATGCGTTGAGATGACACACTTGGATTATCAAAAATCTCCTTTTCTGCATCCAACCTTTTAATGATACTATGAGCTTCTTCTTCTTGGCTGGCAGCTACGAATAGGCGAATATTGCCATAAGCAAACGGCGTCATACCGCTCGTAGAGGATGTAATAACCTGTGCTTCAATGCCTTCGTTTTTTAAAACGACGGCACAGACTTGAGCTTCTTGTTCCGTATTGAATGACTTGATCATGATTACGCTGTTTTCAACATTATCGTCAACATTGTCTTGATAGCGATCTTCGTCGTCTTCCCAATCTAACTTATCTAAAATATCATTATTCATAATTAATTGATTGTCATATTATATAGTGACTAATTTAGACCCCCTCAGTACAAGAGTCTT
>JAYTON010000644.1:0-1993 GCA_043747725.1 Saprospiraceae bacterium | reverse complement strand
ATTCAAAAAAAACTATTACAAGCATTAGCAACTTTGCCCGATAAGCAAAAAGCCGTTTTTAATTTACGGTATTACGATGAAATGCCTTACGAGGAAATGTCTCAAGTTTTGGACACTTCCGTGGGTGCCTTGAAAGCATCTTATCACCATGCGGTTAAAAAAGTGGAAGCTTTTTTTAAAGGTGTAGAGATTGATTAGCATAATCAATAATCAATAACTGACAACCATTATAATCCTTTATGATAGAAATTTTTACAAATAAGTTAGAACATGAAAGAAGAATTTGAAAATGAATTAAGGGCGATTTCACCCTTTTTAGCGAACCTTAAAAAAGAAGGTAACAAAGATGATGTGTTCAAAGTGCCTCAAAATTATTTTGATACATTAGCAAACACCATTGTTGAAAAGGCGCAAGCACAGGAAATCAAAGCATACCCCCTCAGTAAAAAGGCTATTCTTGAAGCTCCAACCGTGGCAAAACCCCACTTTTTGGAACTGGTCAGAGAATGGATAGAATCACTTCTGCAACCACGCTATGCCTTAGGTTTTGCTACCGCTTTAGTGATTGCGGTGGCGGGTTGGTGGTTTGTGAATAACCGCAATAGCCCTCTACCTATTGAAGCGGAAATGGCTCAACTATCACACGAGGAAATTCACCAGTATATCACCGAAAACATTGATGATTTTGATGAAGAGCTCATTTTAAAGAATCAAGAACTCGCTGATACTGAGGGGGATATAAATATTAGTGATGATGATATTCAAAAATATTTAGAGGAAAATATTGATGAAAAGGACATCAAAGAGTTGGAGAATAAATTATAGAATACCAGATTGTTTTAAATTAAATAGCAAAAGAACATGAAAAGAATATTGTTTTTATTGATTTGTATATCACTTACTGTAGCTGCCACTGGACAAAATGCAAAAAATAAACTCCAAGCACAACGAGTAGCATTCATCACCCAAAGGCTCAACTTAACTCCCGAAGAAGCGCAACAGTTTTGGCCCGTTTTTAATCAATATACTGAAAAATTACAGCAAATTAGAACCGCTGTCAAAGAAGAAAAAACCGTTGATGAATTGAGTGATACTGATACAGAAAAGATGATTTTATCAGAATTCGATAGAGAATCAAGAGAATTAGATTTGAAAAAAGACCTCTATCAAAAGCTAAGAAAAATTATTTCAGTTAAAAAAATAGCGAAATTGTACAGAGCAGAACGAGATTTCAAAGGCATGTTGATCGAGAAAATTCAACAGAATAGGGAAAAGCGGAATCAAATGCGTCAAAACGGAAATTGAGTTTTAGCTTTTTCAAGATAAATTTATCATATTTAAAAAAGCCGTCATAGAGGAAACTCCGTGATGGCTTTTTTAATGCCCTAAATTATGCATCACTCAATTTATTTTAAAAATAAGGCTGTAAGATATGTCACAATATGTGTTTCATAACGTAATAAATAATCATATAAATAGCCAAAAAAAAAACACGATAAATTTAATATTTATTGTATTAATTAAAATTTTATTTTAAAATTAAAAACAACACAAAATACTGATAATCAATTGTTTAATTTTTAGAATTAAAAAAAATAGAAATTTATATTTAATATTTTTTCCTCTTTTTTAAAAAAATAATTGTGCATATATACCCCAAATACAGTATCTTTATATAAAGTAAATATCCATTACACACATGAAACAACTCAATCCTGAACAACAAAGCTATGTCAAAACCCTCGTAAAAGAGTACGAGGTAATGTCACAAAAAGAAACGGTATCTTTCTATGAGGAAACGGTTTTTATAGGCATGATAGACATATTAGAAGAAGAAGGCAAGTGGCAAAAAGCTGTCGCAATTGCTGACGCTGCTATTACACATCACCCCTTTTCGGCGGACTTATTCTTACGCAAGGCAGAGTTATTACTCAATCGTAATATGATTGATGAATGCATTGTCACAATTGATAGAGCAGAGTTATTTGCTCCT
>JAYTON010000643.1:0-6094 GCA_043747725.1 Saprospiraceae bacterium | reverse complement strand
TGTTAGTCGGCACAACTAAAAATGAATTCGCTGCTTCAGCAGGTGCGGGATTGAGTAATGGTACAGTTGATCAAATCAATGATTTTATTAAAAAGAAATATGCTGACAAAGCAGAGGCCTATATTGCAGCCGTTAAAAAAGCCTATCCCATGGACACTAAACCATCAGATTTGATCGATATTGATGCCATGTTTCGCCCAGGTGCAGTCGTGCAAGCGAATGAAAAATCCGCTTTGATGGGCGGTGCGCCTGTATATATGTACCTGTTTGCATGGCAATCAACGAGCCTTGATGGTAAATATAAGGCGATGCACTGTATGGAATTGCCTTTTGTTTTCAATAATATTGCCCGTTGTGAAAATATGACAGGTGGTGGTAAAGAGGCATATATATTGGCAGATAAAGTCAGTCAAGCATGGATAAATTTTGCTCGCACTGGCAATCCCAATCATAGCGGTTTGCCCATTTGGTCAGCTTACACGGCTCAAAATACAGCGACTATGTTTTTTGATAATCAATGTGTTGTGAAGCCACAGCATGATAAGGAGCTTTTTCAGTTGTTGATGCCTAAGTGAGACCCCTCAGTATTTTTGATGTTTTCCCCCCAACCCCCAAGGGGGAGCCATTTTGGAATAAATTGAACGATTTAAATTTTTTCAATTAATTGAAGTCATTAGCCATTTAAAAAATGATTTCTAACTACTTCCAAAATGGCTCCCCCTTGGGGGTTGGGGGGAAAACGTAATTAAAACATCTCAATTTTTCTTTTTCAACTAAAAATCAATCATTTAATCAATCAAAAATGAATGTCAACAAAATGTTTATAGGTGTATTGATGTTAGCAGCATCCAATAATTTAAAGGCTCAAAAGGCTGAAAATGTCAACGCTTTCCCAGTACAAGTAACAACTGCCAACGGCATAATCGAAGGTGAATATGATGTGCGTACTAAGGTACAAAGTTTTAAAGGTATTCCTTTTGCACAGCCGCCAGTCGGCATTTTGCGTTGGAAAGCACCACAACCTGCTGCGAATTGGACGGGCGTTAAACAAACTAAAAAGTTTGGACCGAGAGCCATTCAGCCGCCCTTATTTGGTGATATGGGTTTTAGGAGCGATGGGATGAGTGAGGATTGTCTTTATTTAAATGTCTGGTCACCAGCCAAATCGGCTACTGAAAAATTGCCCGTTTTAGTCTATTTCTATGGTGGCGGTTTTGCTGCGGGCGATGGTTCGGAGTATCGGTATGATGGTGAAAATATGGCGAAAAAGGGCATCGTGACCCTCACTGTCAATTATCGCTTAGGCATATTCGGCTTCTTTTCACATCCTGAATTGACCAAAGAATCACCCAATAGGGCTTCGGGCAATTATGGTTTACTAGATCAAACGGCTGCTTTGAGGTGGGTACAAGCCAATATTGCCAAATTTGGTGGTGACCCTAAACGTGTTACGATTGCGGGAGAATCAGCGGGTTCGATTGCTGTGAGTGCTCAGATGGCTTCGCCACTCGCTAAAAATTTATTTGCAGGGGCTATCGGCGAAAGTGGAGGTTCTATTAACCCAACACTGGCGCCTGTACCATTGGCAGAAGGTGAAAAAACGGGTGCAGAATATGCTCAAAAAATAGGAGCGAAATCCTTAAAAGACCTGCGGGCTATGACGACTTTTGAATTGTATCAAAAATCAAGTAATGTCAGTCTCGGCGTTTTCAAAACAACTATTGATGGCTATTTTTTACCTAAAACATTGCCTGAAATATTTGAAGCCAAACAGCAAGCGATGGTGCCGCTTTTAGTCGGTTGGAATTCAGAGGAAATGACTTATCGGATGTTGACAGGGGGTAAAAATTTGAATAATGAAAGTTTCAAAGATAAAGTTAAAGAATTGTATGGCGATAAAGCCAATGAAGTCCTTCAACTCTATCCAACAGGCACGCCCGAAGTGACTGAACAATCCGCTACGGACTTGGCAGGTGACCGTTTTATTGCCTACAGTACTTGGAAATGGTTTGATTTACATGTAAAAAATAGCAATCAACCGGTTTATAGATACTTATTTAGCCGCTCTCGACCGGATATGGTTGATACGGATCTTGAAGCGGGTCTTGCAGGAGGCGTGATAAAAAAAGATAAAGCAACACCTCGACCGCCTAAACCAAAAGGGGCTGTTCACTCCGCTGAAATCGAGTACGCTATGGGCAATTTAGCGACTAATAAAACATATGCTTGGGCAGAAGAAGACTACAAAGTATCTGAAACGATGATGAATTACTTCGCTAATTTTATCAAAACGGGCAATCCGAATGGAGATAAATTGCCACAATGGCCCGCTGCTAAAAACGAAGCACAACCTGAAATTATGGTGATTGATGTAGAATCAAAACCTAAGAGAGCTATGAATGATGCCCGTTATTTGTTTTTGGATAAGGAGTATATGAAGAAATAGAGGAGAGAAATTGAATTATTTAAAAATAGATTCACCCCTCAGTATTAAGGTAATTAAAAGGCGAAATCCTGAGGGGGTATCTATTAAAGCTATTCCTCATTTTATATTAACCCACAATCGCCTTGTAAATCACCAGTTTAAAAGGCGTTTTCTTTTATTGGACTAAAAAATGATAAAATCAAAGCATTACAATTATCTTTACAAAGCTAAACTTCATCAATTAATTAAACTCTTTTCTACTATGATATTCCACCAACCTATGAAAAAGATAGCTCCTTTTATGGCTGCCTCCCTGCTTTTGATTTTTTCATGTATGAAATTAGTGCAAAAAAGCAGTATGGTCACCATTAAAGAAGATCCTACAAAAGCCGTTAAAATGGCGAAAGAAACTCGTGAAAAAACACCTGCCAAAGTAGGCGAGGGGCTTGAGTTGACTCTTTGGGCTTCTGATTCTCTTGCGCCTGACCCAGTGGCGATGTCCATTGATGATTGGGGACGAGTATATTTAACGAGAACCAACAGACAGAAAAATTCTGAATTCGATATTAGAGGGCATCGCGATTGGATGACAGCTTCTATTTCATTGCAAACTGTAGAAGAAAGGCGTGCTTTTTTACGCAAAACCTTTGCGCCCGAACGCAGTAAAGAGAACGAATGGTTGAAAGATTTGAACGGCGACGGGGTACATGATTGGCATGATTTGACCGTTGAAAAAGATGAAATATGGCGTTTGGAAGATACGAATAAAGATGGTATCGCCGATGTTTCAACAAGGGTTTTGAATGATTTTAATGAAGAAGTCAGTGATGTGGCGGGCGGACTTTTAGTCAGAGAAAAGGATGCTTTTGTAGCGATTGCACCCGATTTATGGCGTTTGGAAGATAAAAACGGCGATGGCGTTTGGGATAAAAAAACGTCTATTAGTCATGGTTATCAAGTGCATATTGGCTTTGGTGGACATGGTATGTCAGGCGTTACTCAGGGACCCGATGGACGTATTTATTGGAATATAGGTGATATTGGTGCGAGTATTACAACCACTGATGGTCGAAAAGTTGAAAACCCGAACTCAGGTTTTATTGCAAGGTCGAATCCTGATGGTAGTGATTTTGAAATATTTGCAACAGGTCTTCGCAATACACACGAGTTTGCTTTTGATGAATATGGCAATCTGATTTCATCGGATAATGATGGTGATCATCCAGGCGAAAGCGAGCGTTTGGTACATGTAGTTGAAGGTTCGGATGCAGGCTGGCGGTCTAATTGGCAATATGGAAAATATACCGATCCTAAAAACAACAAATACCATGTTTGGATGGATGAAAAACTGTCCGTACCGCGTTGGGAAGGTCAAGCGGCGTACATCATGCCTCCGATTATGAATTATCACAATGGACCAACAGGTATGGTCTATAATCCAGGTACAGCTTTGGGTTCGGAGTGGAAAAATAATTTTTTTTTAGTAGAGTTTGTTGGCACACCTACACGCTCGCATATTTGGTCATTTGGACTCAAACCTAAGGGTGCATCTTTTGAATTAAATGGTGAAAAAGATATTCTCAGTGGGGTGCTGCCAACAGGTATTCAGTTTGGTCCCGATGGGGCGTTGTATGTAGCCGATTGGATAAATGGTTGGAATACAAAGAATTATGGTCGCGTTTGGAAATTAGATGTGACGAAAGATAAGAACAATTTAGAAACCGTTCGTCTTGAAACCAAGCGATTGATTCAATTGGATTATGCTAAACAAACGCCTGAAATGTTGTATTCATCTCTCTTTTATGCTGATAAACGTATTCGCCAAAAAGCGCAATTTGAGTTGGTGAATAGAGGTAAAAAAGGGTCTGAAATTTTACTTAAAGCTATTAATCAAACGGACAATCAATTGGCTCGTATTCACGGCATTTGGGGTATTGGGCAGTTGACAAGGGCTAATAAAAGTTATGCTGCTTCATTGATTCCTTTGTTGAAAGATAAAGATGCTGAAATTATAGTGCAAGCCATGAGAATGCTCGGCGATGCAGATATTAAAGGTGTAGGTAGTGATTTAATACCAATGCTGACCAATACTAATTATCGCATAAGGTTTTATGCCGCCGAAGCGTTGGGGCAATTAGCGCATCAAGCTGCCGTTGAGCCGCTTATCAATATGCTCAAAGTGAATAACGATGAAGACCTGTATATCCGTCACGCAGGTGTGTTGGCTTTATCGAGAATTGGAAAGGTTGAGCCGATGGTTGCTTTAGCGAATAATTCAAGTAAAGCTTTGCGGACAGCCGCCGTTTTGGTATTAAGAAGATTGAAAAGTGATAAAATTGCTTTATTTTTAAACGATTCTGATGAATATATTGTAACGGAAGCGGCGAGAGCTATCAATGATGATTTGTCTATTCCAGCCGCTTTACCTGCTTTAGCTACTACGTTAAAAGATAAAAGATTCACCAACGAACCGCTTTTAAGACGAGCTATTAATGCCGCTTTACGCGTCGGCGGTGAGAAAGAATTAGATGAATTAATCGCCTTTTCAACTCGGACAGACATTAAAGACAACATAAAAGCCGAAGCATTAGCAACCCTTGGCTCTTGGGCTAACCCCTCAGTATTAGACCGTGTGGACGGTCGTTTTAGAGGTGAAATCAAAAGAGACCCCTCAATAGTGAGGGCAAAAGTGCAGCCTTTTATTGCTAATTTTTTAAAGGAAACCAATCCTGAAACCATCATTGCCACCGCCGGTTTATTGGCTAATTTGAACATAACGGATGCCAATGATGCATTGGCTAAAATGTACAATGAAAGCAATAATCCTAAAATTAAAATAGCTTTATTGCCTGCATTGAATCAATTAAAATATGCGGGTATTGAATCCATTATCAAGAGTGGTATGGAGGATAAAGAAGAAAATGTTAGGACAACGGCTTTAAGTTTATTGAACAATAGCAATGTATCAAAAGCGAGCTTACCCGCTATCGTTAATGCTATTTTTACCAAAGGTGGGATTAAAGAGCAGCAACAAATATTGATGGTATTAGGCAAATTGGATTTAGACAAAACGCAATCTATTTTAGATGATTTGATTAACCAAACGCGTGATAAAAAGCTATCACCTAATCTGAGTTTAGAATTGAAAGAAGCCATTGATTTATCAGGTTCAGCGAGTTTGAAATCGAAATTAGCCACAGTTTTGAAGGAAAGAACGACTACTGCCAATTCAGCAATGGAAGAATATGCTGAAACATTGTATGGTGGCAATTGGCGAGAAGGGAAAAATATTTTTACTTACAATTCTGCTGCTCAATGTATGCGGTGCCATGCTGTGAGAGGTGAAGGCGGGGCTGTTGGTCCACCTTTAACCACTATTGGCAGTACTCTCAGCCGAGAACAAATTCTACAAGCTATGATAGAACCGAGTGCTCGAATTGCTCCCGGATATGGCACTGTTATACTTAAACTGAAAGGCGGACAGGAGGTCGTCGGCGTTTTAACAAAAGAAACGGAATCCGAATTGACCATCACTACTTCTGATGCTGAGCCATTAATCATCGCCGTTGGGAGGATTGAAAAAAGGGAAAATATCCCTTCAAGTATGCCGCTGATGGGTAGCGTTTTATCGAAAAGAGAGATTCGAGATATTGTGGAGTATTTGTCGGG
>JAYTON010000642.1:0-1606 GCA_043747725.1 Saprospiraceae bacterium | reverse complement strand
CGTTGATACAGGAAACGGGATAAGTAGGAGTTTAAAAATGACCTGCCTGCCGGCAGGTCGACAATTTCTGTCGGGCTAAAAATTACAGAAAATACGGAGCGCAGCGGAGAATTTTCTATAATTTTGAGAGCCGACTTAATAAAGAAATTGTGGGTTATTTTAGCCCAACTACTTATTAAGCTCTATCATAAATGATTAAGGATGATTTTCCGATAGCTGGAAGCGATTATGAAGGTGGTATTAGTGATGGTTGGCAGTATCAAACCAAATTTTCTGGTACGACCCTCAATGCCAGCCTTAGTATGATCAAAGCTTTTTTAGAAGAGGAGGGTTACGGCGATTTGCCCATTCCTCAAACAGCCGAGGAACTTTTGTGTTTTCGACTGGCTACCAAACAAGAACAAATTGTGCTATTTGGCGACAATGGCTATGTGCATAACCCCATCAAAATCCTTTTTGACCCTTCCGATAAGTTGACAAAACGCTTGATTTTATGCATTTTTAATGAAAAAGCTGAGAATCATCTCCTTCGATTTCATGGTAAAATAAAATAATCGCATCTTAGCGTTTGGTATCAGGTTGTCCTCTAAGCCTCAAAACTTATGGTAATTCTGTAATATCATTTTTAAACAATCATAATATAAGATAATGAAGAGAAGAAATTTTGTGAAGGCTTCGCTGATGGCCACCCCCTCAGTATTGGCAGCCTCTGGCACTGTGAAATTGGAAAATTCGGCTGCGAAAAAGGAATTGTACGAATGGCGGGAATATGAATTCAACTTCAATTCGCCGCGTGGGGAAGTGGAAAAATATTTCAAAAATGCGCTGATTCCTGCTTTTAATAAATATGGTGTAAAAACGGTGGGTGTTTTTAGTGAAATGGGAAAATCCGACCCAGCGAAAGTGTACATGCTTATTCCATACGCTTCATTTGAAGATTATATTGGGGTGAATGAAAAGGTGAAAATGGATGAAGATTATAAAAAAGCGGCTTCCGATTTCCTCAATTTGCCAGCTGATCGTGTGCCTTATAATCGAGTGAGTTCGTCTTTGATGAATGCATTTGATGGCTTGCCAAAGTTATTGCCTACGAAAAGCGAGCCTCGGATTTTTGAAGTGAGGAGTTATGAAGGCTACAGTGACGATGCTGTCCGTCGGAAAATATTGATGTTCAATAAAGAGGAATTGGATATATTTTATCGCACCGGCTTGAATCCAGTCTTTTTTGGCGAAGTGATTGCGGGTGGAAATATGCCGCGATTAACGTATATGTTGATTTTTAAAAACATGGAAGAACGGGATAAAAATTGGTCAAAATTTAGTGCCGATGATGTATGGAAACGCATTTCAAAAGCTCCTGAATATGCCAATACGGTCTCTAAAATATTCAGAACATTTTTAGAGCCTACTGCTTATTCTCAAATTTAAAACTTGATTTTTAGGAATGAAATCGAAACGAATAGCCGTGGATATGGACGGTGTCATGGCTGATGTTACCGCCCAATTTTTGAAATGGCAACAGATGGAAACGGGTGTTTTTAAAACGTTGGATGAAATAGATGGCTTAGAGGATGGCATTGCCTTTCCTAACTATCGAGAATGGGTC
>JAYTON010000641.1:0-3047 GCA_043747725.1 Saprospiraceae bacterium | reverse complement strand
CCGTGAAAGGAACCGGATCAATTTTATTTGCCAATAAACCTGTTAGACGCAACCAAGCATCCAATGCCGTCAATTTTGCTGCTGAACCTGTTGCGCGAGCGACTTCCACCAATCCATTAGCGGTTGTATCACCCACAGTGGTATAAGCAGACGTTGTATTCACTATTAAGTTATTAGCAAAAGAGATTTGTTTTGATTTCACATCTACGGCTGTAGTAGGCGTTACTAAAGCCAAAGCAGCTGGATAGTTGGTATTGCGCACACTGCTATCTCCATCAATCATAGCAAAGTTGCGATAGCCCATGAAAACGCTATTCACAATGCGCTGACTTGAATTCCTTCTGATACGAGCACCTCTACGAAAAGCTGCTTTAGTAACTGAATTCATATCCGCATATTTTGAACCTACGGGAATGGGTCCAATCATGGTATAATTTGAGAAAGTGGCATTCGTATAAGGTGTTACGTTCGCTGTGCCTGTTGCTTCATTGTCGCTTTCAAAACCTTCAGAAGTGGAACCGCCTAATGACAAACTGTAGGTAAGATCATAATAAGCAGAATCACGGACACCGATGCCGAATTGGCTCAAGCCACTATAGCCATTGTCTGTATCAAAATCATCATCCGTTCCTTTCCATGCAATTAAGTGAGAAGAATTGACCGTACCACCAAACCATTTAAAAGAATCATCGCCAGAGAAAGAGACTTGAACATGGTTCAATTCTGTTGCTGCACCTACACTACCAAGCGTCAAACCATTGATTTCTTTATTTACTTCAAATGCCAAACCGCCAAACTCAATTTTTGAGAAATGGTTGCCAAACGACCTTTATCCTCTTCTGTTGGGAAAACACCACTTGTTTTGAGCGACCCCTCAGTAAAATCAGGAATATTGCGTTGTGAACCTAAAATATTGAAGACTTCAGAAGGGTATCTTTTAAATTGGGTAAAATCTTTGAAAGAGGTTAACGAATGTATTTGAGCACCAATACTAAGACTTTGAGTCATTTTTTCAGGAATCGCCTTCGTATTTATTTTGATAACACCACCGCCAAAATCCCCTATCAAGTCAGGAGAACCTGCTTTGAGAATCACTAAATTATCAATCAAACTGGCAGGTACAACATCAAAAGCAAAAGCTTTTCTATCCGATTCGGTCGAAGGCATTAAAGCACCATCCAAATATCCTGCATTATAACGATCATTCATACCCCTAATAATAGCAAATTTATTTTCCTGAATGGTAGCACCAGTGATGCGTTTCAAAACATTGGAAGTTGTACGGTCGGGCGTTTTGCGAATGAGGTCGGCTGTAATACCGTCTGATACTTGAGCCGCTTTTTTGCGTTCAATCATCATTGCCACTGAACTTGACCGTTCAGGAGTAGCTACAATGATGACTTCTTGCAATTGATTTTTAGATTCTGCCATAGCATAATTGACATAAGCCACTTCATTTGCTTTAGCCACTACTTGTACTTTCGCCGTTTCATAAGAAATAAAACTGATACTGATTGTATAATTACCTGCGTCAACCGGCAAGGTGAAATTACCTTCAATATCTGTCAAAACGCCTCGCGTAGTGCCTTCAAGCACAACAGCCGCGCCTACTAAGCCCTCGCCGTTGCCTTTATCTATAATTTTACCTGAAATCTGAGTTTGTGCTACAATAGCAGAAATCGAAAGAAGAGATAATAGAGTAAATAGAAAGGTACTTTTTTTCATTGCGTAAATATTTAAGTTCATTAAACTCTTTTTAAAAATATTCGTAAAAGTATCCGCGCAATGTTAAGTCTACGTTAAGCCAATATTAAGTTTAGATGTAAACTAATAGAGGATGTATAAAGATATTGAAGAACAAATTTTAGAAATTGATGAATTTAATCAATCTAAATAATGACATCTATACGTATGTTAAAATAGACATTAGTGAAATTCATAAGCTCGTAAAACTTATAGCCAGCAAATAAATATTGATTGTTTAAATGAAAGATTTAAGGAGTATTTTAAAAAATGAAATTTTTTTCAACATAAAAAAATCGTTCATAAATTAAATATTCTCAGGGTTTTAAACTCAATAAAAATTTATCAGATGACAATCGGATAGTTATACGAAGAGAAGTTGAAGTAAAATTTGACATGGTAATTGCCCATCAACAGGTATTACAATTCATTATTTCAAATTTATCCAAAACTTTACGAACTATGAAATCAATTTTAAAGCTCGTCCTTATCTTATCCAGTATTTTAATATTGCCTCATGGTTGCAATCAAAATCGCTTTATGAGGATTTTTGGAAATCCGATATTAGCGACCATCCAAAATTTTCCCGTTTTTCAATTAATGAATGGTGTGATAGGTTTTAAAGCTAAATTCGCCGTGGATGCGGATGGTTCACCTCGCGCGTACGGACCCAATGATTCAGGTTTAGACCTCACCCAACACGCCCAGAATGGCAAACGCTGGATGGGTATTGTAACAGACGAAAATTGTAAACCGCTCATTCAGAAAAAAGGCGACCCTCATCCAGGGTTATACATTTCGCAAACTTCTCTCTACGATACGACCTATACAAATTGTAACCCGCTTCGTTTTGTAAATGCTGAAAAGATACCGTATATCGTGCTGTCTTTAAAAATGATGGCGTTGACAGGTGCTAAAGTAGGTGACATCAGTTATGTTTTTAATCCGATAACAGGCAAAAGCAGCTTTGCCGTTTTCGGCGATGTTGGACCAGAGGATTTATTAGGCGAAGGCTCTATTTATTTAGCGCAAATTTTGGGCATTCCCAATACCAGCCCGCGCGACGGTGGTTTGAGCGGTGCGGCTATTCAATATGTGGTTTTTCCCAATTCAGGAATGGGCAATGGCCGGCATCCGACTATAGCTCAAATAGATAGTATTGGAAAAATAGCAATGGAAAGAATAGGCGGCGAAGCAGTTATTTCTAAGCATTTTCAAGCCTGCACAAGTGTTTTGCCTTAAAATCAGAGATTAGATGGATAGACATTAGATATTAGATTGATAAAATATTAGAGATTATACCC
>JAYTON010000640.1:0-1972 GCA_043747725.1 Saprospiraceae bacterium | reverse complement strand
GATATTTTTGATATGAAATTGCTGAAAAGTGAAGGCGATTTCTTGAAAAATGAATTAATTTTTGAATTATTAGAAGAACTATTTGAACTCCTAAAAGTCAATAAAGTGCCGCCCACTGATGCCCTCCATTTTCAAACATATGAAGTGGCGCACTATGTAGGCTTTACCATCGAACAAGAGTATGAGTTTTTATGCATCCAAACTGAGGGGGTACGCCAAGACTATATGCTCGACCATTTGCAACGTATTTTGCCAGTCGTACGTGAGATGGAACACTTGCGCCAAAGAGCATTATTGAATGGGCATTTTAAAAATATAGTGCCACCTCAATTTTAGTAGCTACTTACCTTTCAAATCCAATTTCAAAGAAAATATATTAGAATACAGCACTTGCGAAACGTTGCCTATATTCGTCAAGGCATAATCAACTGTCAACCTGCCCAATTTTAAACCCACCCCTATATTCGGCTGAAAATTTAAGTCTTTTTTAGTCGCATCTTCTTCATTTTTCAAACGTTGAAAATTGCCAATACCGCCGCGCAACCATATCGTTTTTTGATATTCCAACTCAATACCAATACGAGGATCCAAATTAAAAGCCTTGCTGCTGACAAGGATATTGCGTTGCCCATCAGTGGCAAACCCTGCATCCGCTTCTACTGTCAAATTTAATTTTGTACTGAGGGGGGTCACGTAAGCCGCTGCGAGGAAAATCGTGGGCTTCGTAATTTCAACGGATGATTTAGGAATGGTGTTATTAGTGCTTGTAAATACTTCTTTTTCTTTATCGGTTAATGTAGCCGTCCAAGCATTATAAGTGGTTGTAATATCTCTGCCAACTGCTGCGAGTCGCCATTTACCTTTCCGATATTGCACGCCCAAATCCGCACCCACTCCCCATGCTCCTGCAAAAGAACCAATGACCCGACGCACGACTTTCAAATTGCCACCGATAGAAATATTTTTCCAATTTTGAGCATAAGAGCCTTGAATAGCATAATCTGCTGCTGAAAACTCAGTGATATTGTCATAATTAATGCTCCCATCGGGTCCGACAAGATTGAGCGTGTAAGGAATTTGGTCAATACCAAAACGAATAACCGATAGACCAATCACACTTTTTTTAGAAGCATTCAAAGGTTTAGCAACCCCTAAAAAATCATATTTTGCCACGCCACCAAACCATTCAGCGTGCATCGCCCCGATTTGAAAAGGAGATTCGAGGGCAGATAAACCAGCAGGATTCCAGTAAGATGAAAACACATCGTTGCTGGTAGCGAGCACTGCACCGCTCATACCATGTGCGCGTGCTCCAACGCCAATAGCGAGGAATTCATTGCTATATTTTTGAGCAAATATATTTTGCTGAAATAAAAAAATAATGGAAAGTAGGGGTAGAAGTATTTTTTTATTCATTTTAGAAAAATCTTTAGTTTAATTTCAAAAGTTAGATTTTTATATAAAAAGTTGATTATCAATATTTTATGAAACAGTACCCCTCAGTTCGAAGGAATAAAATCATCACTGTTGTAAAAATATAACCTTAATTTTAAACGGAAAAATATTTTACAAATTGCCTTTATATTCAATTTGAACATAAAAAAAGCCCGTAAGTTTTGGATAAAACTTACGGACTGTATTTAGAGTAGGCATTTTGTTTTTATAAAAAAATTATGCACCTAAATAATGCTTCAATAGCTTGCTTTTCGACGCTGAACGCAATTTATTGATGGCTTTGTCTTTAATCTGACGAACACGTTCGCGAGTCAATCCAAATTTATCGCCGATATCTTCCAAGCTCATCGGATGCTCAACGCCGATACCGAAGTAAAGACGAATCACATCGCTCTGGCGGTCAGTCAACGTTGAAAGCGAGCGTTCGATTTCGCGGCGGAGCGACTCAATGTACTCAAGTGCTGTATCCGTACCAGGTGTGGTCGTGTTTTCAAGAACGTCGAGGAGTGAATTATCC
>JAYTON010000639.1:0-6743 GCA_043747725.1 Saprospiraceae bacterium | reverse complement strand
GAAATTCCGAAGCGGATGCCCTATATCAAAAAGCCCTTCACACGCCACACTTGCCATCAATTCCGCACCGTAGCGGCTAAAATGCGTATCGTCGTCAATGCCCTTCGGATGCTTCGGATAGAAGCCACCGATAAAGTGCATAAACATTTTTTTAGAACCTTCTACCCCATGCGCTTCAATCACCTTCTGGCTTTTAGCGTGCATATCTATCAATGGCACGATGAGTTTTTTCGCCAAATCTCGCACCACATCAGGGTACTCGCCATGTTGATCAACGAACTGACCTTTATCATCAAATTTACGCCGCATCACAGGCGTTAGCAAAATAGGGTTAGCCCCTTTTGCTCTTATTTCTTCTATAAATTGGGTCAGATTTTGCCGATAATCGGTTTGTGGCGCAGCATAACGCAGTGAATCAGACAATTTTGAGTCATTGTGCCCAAATTGCAATAAGACGTAATCTCCTGCTTTGACCTTATCTATCACACCTTTCCAATGCCCCAACGTGCGGAAACTCTTCGTCGACCGACCATTTACCGCATGGTTTTCAATGCGAATGGCATCGGTGAAATATTCAGGGAACACCATGCCCCAGCCCGTTTCAGGCGCATCAATCGGGGCTTTATTAGCCATTGTTGAATCGCCGCAAAGGAAAACGGTTGGTCTATCGTCCGTAGCTCGAAAGGCGACAATGGAGAAAACACAAGCAATGAAAAGTAGTTTTTTCATAAAACACAGTAGGTTAATTTTAAATTGTAATTGCTTTAGCACATTATTTTTTTGACACATAGTTCACATAGGACACATAGTTTTCGCACCCAATCTATGTGTCCTATGTGAACTATGTGTCAAAAAAGATGTGTCAAAAAACTATTTCCCCCACTTAGCCACCCATTTCGGATAGTCCTTAGTGAGTAATTTTGCAGGCCAATCGCCGTACCAGCCATAATGTGTCCGGCGTTCGTTCTCGATTTCAGCCAATGTATTTTTTTTAATGCCATCGCGTCCACTGAAAAATGGTTGGCGGGTATCAAGGTCATAGAAGCGTGCCCATATTGGATTGGCTGTAGCGTCTTGCTTCACAACCACATCTTCACCTGTTTCCAATGCAGCATCTTTTACCCGTTCGGTGCGGATACCTGTCAATTTTATACTCTCTAAAAAGGCAACACCGCTTGAAATTGCCTTTTTTACTGAGGGGGTCGGATTATCTAAACTCATTAAAAATTCGATGATGCCCACGCTCTCATTTCCACTAAAAGAGGGCAGTTCATATGACCGTGCTTTCACAGGTTCGAGCGTTTTGTAATGATGTTGCGCACACCAAATCGTTAACTCCCCTTTCGAGACAATTTGAGTTTTCAATATGCAAACAATGCCTTTTTCTACAGCAACTTTAGCTTTTTCACGATATTGTATGCCTATTTTTTCAAAAGGAGCTTTAGCCATTGCCACATCTTGTAACACTTCCAATGCTTTTATCATGGCATTATCATTGAAAGTGATGTGCTTGCGATAACCCGATGTATCAGGGTAAAATTGAGGAAAACCACCGTTGTCATACTGCATTTTTAGCAAATATTCGATGCCTTTTTCAGCAGCAGCTTTATATTTTTCATTAGTCGTTTCGTTAAACGCATTGGCTAAATGGCGTATTTCACGGCTTGTTGCATTGTTGTCTATGGTAGCATCGTTGCGCCCTGCATCATCACCAATTGAAGCAGAAAGTGTAGCATCCCACTCCTTATTATAAGGTGGAGGTTGCGTTTTACCATCTAAAGTCTTTGCCCAACCGCCTACGTTGCGCTGTGCGATGATCATGTGCTCCGCTATTTCATCCCGTTTGGTTTGTAGCATTGGAGCATCAGCTACTTTTGCTAAGCCATAATCACTTTTCGTTTTGGCAGGTTGCGGTGCTAAATTCCAACGCTCTTTAAGTGTCCAATCCCAATTGATTTTTTTCGCAATTGAAGCGTCTATATTATCTTTATGCCAAGCATAATCGCCGCCTTCGCGATGGCAATTAAAATAATAAACCCTTGTCTCCCATTTTAAAATGGTGTCTTTATTATTTTTATAAATGGCAGCATCTGCCATATTTTTTGAAAAAGTACAATTGACTAAGTAAAACTGCGCATCTCGATGAAAGCGTCCTAATTTATAGCCATTATCTC
Source organism: Saprospiraceae bacterium (assembly GCA_043747725.1). Classification (GTDB taxonomy): domain Bacteria; phylum Bacteroidota; class Bacteroidia; order Chitinophagales; family Saprospiraceae; genus JAAFJT01. Next base: position 4,569 of record JAYTON010000639.1, on the reverse strand, counting down.
CTACAAAATGGCAATTTTTCAGAACGGTTTTAGCCGTTTCATTGCCTGTGCCATCATGCCAAATAGCGGCATTTTTATTATGACAAATGAAATAACAGCCTTCCGCATACGCCCAACCACGAGGGCAATACAAATCCACGCCGCCTTCCATCGTGCAATCTTTAAAATAAAAAGTACCATTATCGACATCCCACGGGCTAACGGTATCGCCACCTAATGAATGAAAATTGCAATTTTTAACAGTTAATCGCTGTGTCAAAGGCATACAGCGGAGGGCGAATTGATGCCCATCTTTACGCGTCATTTTCGCTTTGCCTTCGCATATAAAAGTGGAGTCGCCTTTGGCAGTAAAACCAAAATCATTGACCACTATCAAATTTTCAAGAGTTACGTCTTGCGCTCGGATATTCATCACACCTGAGCCCCAATCATCGGGAGCAGTGCAGCGGTATATTTCACGGGCTTCGGAGTAGATAATTTTTACACCCACCTCAGTATTTTTGGGATTTAGGGTTGAAGATTGAGTATTTATTTCTCCCCAAGACTTACCGTATGATGTATTATTTTCACCTTCTAAAAGGATATTATGCTTGGCAATGAAGATTTTTTCACGATAAATGCCTTTTTTAATGAAAATAATACGCTGTTGAGTAGCGGAATCGGTCAGGCTATTGATGGCTGCTTGAATGCTTTTGAAATTGCCCGAGCCATCTTGAGCGACGATGAGTTTCTGCGCTTTCACGATTGAAAAGCACAAGAAGATAAAGAAGGTAAGAAGGTATATTTTATAGTTTTTATTCATTTTTAATGTCCTCTACTGAGGGGGTAATTTTAAAATCAAAAGCCTTTTGATGGCGCGTTAAAAACACGCCATCAAGAAATGCTCACAAGAAATGTATGAAATTTTATCACTAATTTTAATAATTCGGATTCTGCTTCAATTTCCCTTGATAAGCGTCCATAGTGGCTTGATCAAAAGGAAATAATTCACTTTTATTGGGTGTAAAAAGTGCCGCAAAGGCTTGCCACAATGGTTTACCATCAATGGCTGAAGCGGTTGTTAAATTTTTACTCCATGCTAAACCTGTCCAACCGGTTGTCGGATTGGGCTTTTGTTTAGGATTATTGTAGGGATGGTTGGTTGGCGTAGCGGTATAAAATTGAATTTCTTCACCATTGTTTTTCCACCAAACACTGTCGGGCACACTCACGAATTTACCTTTAGCATCTCGAATATCTTGAATGGCTTGCCGGGCTTCTGCTATTTTAGTTGCCAATAAATTCCAACGGATTAAATCGTATTTACGAATGGCTTCGCTGCCAAATTCTAACCAACGCTCATTGACAACAGCATTGAAAAAGGCATCTTTTGTTGTTGGTGTTACCCCTATTTTCGTTTCATTGCCTTTATAAGCGCGTTTCCTCACTTCTTCAAAAGCGGCAATGGCAGCAGGCGTTGGGCTACCATTTATTTCATTTTCTGCTTCCGCAAACATCAATAGAACATCTGAAAAACGAATGATGACCCAATTAAATCCTGGGTTCAAAGCCGTGCCGGGCAATAGAGGCACACGCCAAAGTTTCGACCATTTAGCATCACACATCGCACCCAAAGTACGGGGAGATTTAGTATTATTGGCATTCACTTGATACGGTCCAATAGTGATGTCGCGGCGTGTATCGAGCGTGTCAAAGGCATAAAAATAGTTGGGTAAAGGCTGAATAGAACCACCGCCACTGCCATAACGTGAAGAGGCATTGCAGTTTATACCATTATAATTGCCCATTCGGCTATCAGAATTGCTGTTTGCACCACCTGCACCAACTTCATAAATGAGTTCACCTTGCGGGTCATACGTGAAAGTGCAGATGTATTTTTTCCAAATATCTTCAAAAACAGGCACCAGTGTGTGTTGAGTGCGATTTGCCATCAATTCGGCACATTCATCTCGAGCGATTTTATAATAGGTGAGATAATCAGCACGGCGTTCCATCATTTTACTATCTGTCCGCAATGAATAGCCACCTCTATGCATCGCCATTCTCGCCCGTAAGGCTTTCGCTGCGCCTTTTGTGATGCGCTCATTGCGCGTGACTTCTGTTCGCCAAGGCAATAAATCCGACGCTATTTTGAGGTCAGCGATGAGTTTATCATAGGTTTCATCGCGGTTGGCTTGTGGATAAAACAAGTCTTTTTGCGTGTAGGCGGGTTGCATCGGTGCAGGCACATCGCCCCAGTTGCGGATTAATTCAAAATAGAAGGTGGCTCGCAAAACCAAAGCCTCGCCATGCAGCCGCTTTAAGTCTTTTTGTTCGGTAGCTGTTCCTTTTGAATATTGCGCCATTTGAGGGATTTGTTCGAGGCATAAGTTCGCTTTTTCAATTCCCCGATACAATTGAAGAAACGGGTTGCGAATTTCAGCATTACTCAACAACAATTGATAGCGAGCAATACCACGCCGCCCATTGTCAAGATTGCCCGTGCAAATCATTTCATCTGAATCGAACGGATAATATTGGCTGATACGAATACCATAGCCATTGTCGCCCATGAGTTCGTCGTAAACGCCGATGACCGCAGTCGTGGCATTAGAGACATCAGAAAAAACTTGTGCTACACTATATTGTGAAACCGGCTGAACTTCCATGAAGTCTTTGCAGCCATTTGTTGTAAAAGTTAATGCCATAAGCATTGTACTTTTCACTATTTTAGAGATTAAATTTTTCATTTTTGATAGTTTTTAATAGTAAAACCATGATTTTAAAGATAGAATTAGAATGCGTAGGATTTAAAAAGATGCTAAGGATACCCCTCAGTATTTTGACTATTTCTCACTTGAATCTTCTTAAATATCCTTAGCATCATTACTAATCCTTAACATCCTAATTCAAATAAATTAAAACGTTGCATTCACCCCAAACACAAAAACCCTTGACCGTGGATACGCCGCAAAGTCAACGCCCGGCGTCAAGGGGTCGCTATTCCGCGTCGCTACTTCAGGGTCATAGCCAGAGTAATTGGTGAAAACTTTTAAATTATTGACCGTTCCATAAACCCGTAAACTTTGAATCTTTAGTTTCGCAATCAATACTGTTGGCAAAGTATAACCCAGAGTGATATTATTGACTCGTAAAAATGAGCCGTCTTCAATGTCTGTAGATTTTACAAAATAGCGTTGTGAATTGACAGGCGACCAAATTTGAGCGTTGGTATTCAAAGCAGCCAAAGCCGTTGGATCAGTTACTAAATTGCCTGTTTCATCAATATTGCGCCAGCGGTTTTTCATTTTTGCTAAAACATTAAGATTTGGGAAAGTGCCGTCCGTCCACTCAATATTATTGGCATTGTAAATATCATTGCCGTAAACAAAATTCACAAATACACTTAAATCAATGCCTTTATAAGCAAATTGGTTGTTCCAGCCTCCGACAAACTTTGGAGTCGCGTTGCCAATCACTTGACGGTCGCCATCTGTCGTTATTAAGCCATCACCGTTGAGGTCTTTTATTTTTAAAGAACCCGGGCGAATGGTGCCTGAAATATTCTGAGAAGTGGGAATTCCTGCTTTCAAAGTGTAAGCTTTAGTCGTGGCATTATAGTCAAAATCTTCAATTTTATACCATCCATCCGTCACGAAGCCATACATCAAGCCTACGGGTTGACCGACCTTTACTAAATAATCGTCTGCTCCGTCAGAGCCTTGCCAGCCTGCATTGCGGGTTTGTTGAGTCAAACCACCGAGGCTTTCAACCTTATTTTTATTGAAAGAAATATTGAAACTTGAATTCCAAGTGAAATCTTTTTGACGAACAATATCGCCATTTAATTGAATTTCTAAACCCCGATTGGAAGTAGAACCCACGTTTCGCAACTGCGTAGAATAGCCCGAAACAGGCGGAATAGCCACTGCCAAAAGCAAGTCTTTTCCTGTATTTTTATAAGCATCAATCGTCAATTGTATGCGGTTATCAAAAAAGCCCAAGTCCAAACCAAGGTTTTGGGATTGCGTACTTTCCCATTTCAAAGCATCATTTGACAAAGCAGAAGGTGCAAAGCCGGGTTGAACAGTGTGATTTAGAGCATATTCACCGGTTACACCATACAATTGAAGGTATAAAAGGTCGCTAATGCGGTTATTTCCGGCATTGCCAAAACCTGCGCGGATTTTACCATCAGACAACCATTTACTATTTTGAAACATCTTTTCACTCGTAAAACGATAAGCCACAGAACCCGCAGGGAAATAAAGCAAGCCATTTTCATATTTAAACTTCGATGAACGGTCAGCGCGAATAGAGAAACTGGCTAAGAATTTTCGATTAAAATCGTAGTTCACTCGTCCGAAATAAGAGAAAATACGGCTATAAGGCGACTCAAAAGTCGTTGGTGCCGGTTGTGACGCTCCTGTTGGCGGCGTGCCTAAGCCCATATTTGCTAAAGCTTTTTCAGCCGTAATATCATCAGGGAAATAGCGTGTTTGAATGAGTTTTGTTTTAGATTTTGTTTGATACAATTCTTGACCGATTAAAAATGTCAAACCATGCTTTTGAGGCATATTGGGTGTATAA
>JAYTON010000638.1:0-6542 GCA_043747725.1 Saprospiraceae bacterium | reverse complement strand
AGGTATATATTCATCCAACAAATCAACCAATTGCCGAGCAATCCGCGTCTTCGCTTGTCCACGCAAACCGAGCAATAAAATAGAATGGCGCGATAAAATAGCGCGTTCAATATCGGGAATCACTGTATTTTCAAAACCCAAAATTCCTTTAAAAACCGTTTCTTTATTTTTTAGTTTGAGGATAAGATTGTCGCGTAGTTCGTCTTTAATACTTTTAGGTTGATAACCAGAGGCTTTCAGTTCGCCGAGCGTTTTTATATGAAGCATATTGTTTGTTTAGTGATATTATTTTTTAAAATGAGAATAAAACTCGCGATTAAACAACAGTAAAAGTACAAAGGTTTAGAAATATCTTTGATTAAGTGCTGGTTTTAATTGTGGTTTTCTTTTTTTAACAATTAAAAACTGATTAAAATTCAAGATATTTGCTCAAATATTTAAAACCATTTCACTATGAAACATCTTCTAACAGTCCTTTCATGCCTTCTATCCTGCTTACCTTTTATGTCTTGTAAAAACGAGAGCATCGAGCAAAACAACAAAAAACTGCTCGCCGATAACAATCGCTTGGTCAAAGAAGTGGCACAAAGCAGATTGCGTTATGATAGCTTAAAAATGCAATTTGATGAATTAAACAAGCGATTTACCCTTGTAAACTCTCAAAAAGACACTTTGCTGTTGAAAATCAATAAGCAAGCTCAATTTGAATCTTTGAGAAAAAGAGCAGAATCCATGCCTTTAGAACTGTCATCTATCACCGTTCAAAATGAAAGTGATAAAGAAAAAGTATTGAAAGTGAAAGGACCTTTCAATAAATCGGAAACCCGCTATATTTCATTCAAAGGAACGGCGATTAACAATGCCGCTAAAATGGGTAAGAAACTCTCAGGCAGAATTCTCGGCGTCTATCGGCTCGGCACTTTGGTACAACAAATGAAAAACACCAGCGGCACCTTCACCGGCGACGACGGCTTGAATAAAATATATACCCACGCATGGGACATCGCCAGCGATAAAGAATCCATTCCCCTCGACAAAGGCATCGGCGACAAAGCCCGCGGCATTTTTCAAGCCGGACACTGGACTTTAGAACTCTGGTTTGAACCCAAAGGAGCGAACCGAGCCTATAAATTGGCAGAGGGAAAGTTTGACATACAGTAGGTTGGGATTTAATCAAGCGGCTCTATGTTATTAAGCGCCTGCAACGATTTTGCTCTTTCCCAATTGGCTATTAACTCGTTGTGATGTTGAGTTGCCCATTCCATAACCATTCCTAACGCGCGAGAAGGTATTTTACCTTCGATGACAGTTAAGTTATCTATTCTTATGAGGCACTCTTCACTGCCGTAACGTACATGAAAATGGGGTGGGTTATGGTCATCATAATACATAAGTATGATAATGCCGAAAAATCGACTAATTTGGGGCATAACTCAGTTGTTGATACTGTTCAAAAGTAATGTTTTTAATTTTTAGATAGAGATTCAATACATCAATATCTAAATTTTTATTCCACGCAATAGTATTTGTTTCTGTATCAACATATACTTGGGTAAATAAATTATTCTTATCCCAATCTTTAAAAATGCCTTTGCCAGCTAAATGTGCTAATGAAATGACCCCCTCAGTATCATCACTGAATTTTATCCAAATTTCATATTGTGGCAAGGCTTTTACTGCTGTTACTTGTATCATATTCATCAATTTTCATCAAAAATACATATTTTCATAGAAATTAAATACTATTTTCATTGACAATTTTCACTGCATTTGGGGAGTACGTGGTATTCAAATTCGCCCTTAATATTTGTTGTTTCACCTGTAGCAGGATTGCGAATAGCAGCATTCACTTTAAGGTTTTTTAAACCTGTCATATTTTCTAATCTTGAAAAGGTGGCTACTCCATCTCTAATAGGAAGGTCTTGATTATTGACAGTAAATGATAAACCTGTACCCGGATTACTACTATATTCTGTTAAGAAAATATCTGCCTCAAATTTTTCACCTTCTATCAATACTGCTTTTTTAGGCGCGATAACTACATGAAACATTTTTTCAATTATTTCTATCCTTCCACTAACTTTATTGAGAAAATAATTTAAATAAACAAGTTCATCCAACTTGATTTGATTTTTCAGCAATAGAAAATTTGTTGAAGGATTACTCATAAAGCCTCTCCAGAAAGTATCATTTTGAATTGTTTTTATTATGCTACATTCTTTTATTAATGTTAAACTGTCTTCTTTATTATGAACAGAAGTAATTTTTTTTGAAAAAACACTCAATGAATCTTTAAAGTCATTTAAATTTAAACTTACGTGTAGCCTTGTATTAGCTGAAATTATGTCAATAAAATTTGAAGCTGATTGAGAGGCTATTCTAATCTCTTTTGCATTTGTAAAAAAATGCTCATATTTCACTGGATTGGTTGAATAGTCCTTCTCAATTTGATTAAAGAGGTTGTCTGAATCCATTCTTAATACTTCACAATTGTTTTTCAATACTTGTTCCACCTGCCCAAAAGCAAGTCGTGCATCAGCCGTTTTCGACCACAATTGAAAGCCTAAAATACCAATAATGGATAAATAAATACCGTGCAGCCAAAGGTTTTTCATAAGGAAAGAGTTTGTTGTTTTATAAAAAGACGATTACTTTTTATAAACGATTACTTGGAAAAACTTATACTTTGAATTTTAATTTTAACAGAATGTACCCCTCAGTATTTTGAGGAACTGGAGTTCTGCGCTACTAACCTTAATGCATCCTATCCCCTCGCACTTCCAAGCGGTTCATCATCTCCGCTTCGTAGACTAAATACACTTTCCAACGCTGCATCACTTGGTCTTTATCACCATAAAGCTTGGCTAAATCTATGAAAAGGCGATAATGCCCTGCCTCTGCTACCATGAATTTATAATAAAAGGCTGCTAAATCAGCGTCCGCTAAATTGAGATGCAATAAGCGGAAACGCTCACAACTTCGGGCTTCTATCAAGGCACATATTAATAAGCGTTCGGTGAGATGGGTTTCTCTGCTGCCGCCTTTGATTTCAAATTTCATCAATTCGTTGACATATTCATCTTTGCGTTGCCGCCCTAATTTCAAGCCGCGCTTATCCAATTCGCCTAAAACGGCGCGAAAATGACCCCATTCTTCAGTGACAATGGGTGCTAACTCGCGCACCAACTCCTCTTTTTCAGGAAAAGCTTGAATGAGCGAAATGCAAGCCGTGGCTGCTTTAAGCTCGCAATAGGCATGGTCGGTCAAGACATCTTCAAGGCTGAAAGAGGCTAAATCCACCCAACGCGGGTCAGTGGGCAGTTGCAAGCCTAACACATGTTTATGGTCTTCTTGTACGAGATTTTCTTTTTCCATTTTAAATTATTGTTCTTCTATAAATTCAACTATGCGTTTTATGACATCAGGATTTTTAGCAATTCGAAAATGACCATACCCCTCAGTAATCAACAGTTTGGCGTTGTCCCAATTATAAACCACATTTTCAGCAGCCTCCAAGCTCGTAACATCGTCATATCGATCATGCAAAAGGAGTAATTTTCCCACTTTGACGTCGGAATGGGCTGTGGCAACGTCTATTTCATCCAAAGGGCGTTGATTGGCGGCTTCAATAATAGAATAAAATGATTTTCTAACACCGTCGGGAGCGTTCACCATCTTGAAGAAACCATCAATAATTTTCTTTGTTTTATGCGGCACGGCGAGGAAAACCAATTTCTCTATGGCGATTGAATTGTCAATATATTGCATAGCATAAACCAAACTTGAACAGCCGAATGAATGTCCAATTGCCCCATAAATTCCGCCGTAATGGTTGATAATTGCGGCAATTGTCTTCGCATTAGTAGAAATATTGTTCAATTTTCCGCTTGAATCGCCATGACCGACAGCATCGTAAGAGATAATGCAATAATTTAATTTCAGTAAATGCGGAATGAACATCCGCAAAGCCGTACCCCTTGATTCCCAACCATGTGCGAGCAATATTTTAGGGTGTTCAAGATTGCCCCACTCATATAATTTGATGATATGCTCTTGAAAATTAAAATCTATCACTCGCGCACTGTCAATAATATCGTCCGTGCGGGTATGTTGAGCGCGCCAACGCGGTGTGGCGAACATGTTATAAGCCTGTTTTGCCATCCATGTCGGAAAAATTCTGCCGAGCGTTTGAAAGCCTATACGCGCGGCTTGTAATTGCCAATGACGCGATTTGGGCGTGGGTTCTTGTTTGTTGTCTTGATGCGCCGAATGGAGAGCCTCTATTTTATGATCAGCTATTTTCATGCGGCAAAAGTAAGGAATTTTCCTTTTCATTTTCTACATTTGCCGCATGGCAGGTAAAATGAAAAAAGTATATTTACATACGGGTTCTAACTTAGGTGATCGGGAGGACAATTTGCGTCAAGCCAATGGGTTGATTGAACAATACCTTGGTAAAATCAAAAAAGCGTCGCGCCTATACGAAACGCAAGCGTGGGGCGTCACCAACCAACCCGATTTTATCAATCAGGCGCTCATAGTCGAGACCCCTCAGTCGCCGCATGAAGTCATGCGCAGTATTATGAAAATAGAAGAATTGATGGGTCGAGTGCGCACTGAAAAATGGGTGGCGCGGGTATTGGATATAGATATTTTGCTGTATGAAAACCTGATTATTAATGAAAAAGACTTGAAAATTCCGCATCCCCATTTGCATGAGCGCAATTTTGTCCTTGTTCCGCTGATGGAAATAGCGGGCGAAGTGGAACACCCTATTTTGAAACTGCCCATTGAAGACATTTATTTTGACTGCAATGACCCGCTTGATGTGATTATGATTGATTGATAAAATTTATGAATCCATTTCCTTACAATTTTATAGCCATTGAAGGCAATATCGGCGCGGGCAAAACAACATTTTGCGAAATGTTGTCGCAGGATTATGACTGTCGTTTGGTCTTGGAGCAGTTTACGGACAATCCGTTTCTGCCTTTGTTTTATGAATCACCGGATCGGTATGCTTTCCCCGTTGAGTTGTTTTTTATGACCGAAAGACATAAGCAATTGCAAGCGGCGTTTGCCGAAGTGGATATGTTTACCCCCCTCAGTATCAGCGACTATTTTTTCTTAAAAACACGCCTTTTTGCTAAGAATAACTTAAATACTGAAGAATTTCGCTTGTTTTCAAGCCTATTTGAAGTGCTGAATGCTTCTTTTCCAAAGCCTAATTTGCTGGTGTATTTGCATCGCAGCGTGGACGATTTGATGTCAAATATCAAGAAACGTGGACGGGCGTACGAGACGGATATTTCAGCGGATTATCTCTTAAATATCCAAAACGTCTATTTTGAATATTTCAGAACTGAGACGAATTTACCGATTATAATTGTAGATGTAGAAGGCATTGATTTTATCAACAACCGTTCTTTTTATGAGGATATTGTTGAAATATTGAAAAGCTCATTTCCGAAAGGGGTGCATAAATTGAGAGTTGAAAGTTGAGAGTTATATGTCTTGTTGAGCGTAGCGAAAGCATCTGATTAACCTGTAAAAGTTGCACATTCAGATGCTTTCGCTACGCTCAGCAAGACAAAAATAAAAACGTTTAATATTTCATTATTTTTTCTGTAATCACCGTTTTTTCATTTGATAATTTTACAAAATAGACACCTTTTGACCAATTATGCGTATCCACAAACCATTCAGATGATTCGGATTCAGTGCTGACTTTTTTGCTCCAAATCAATTTACCCGTCACATCAAAAACATCCAAATTGAAATCATCTGATGAAGGAGAGGCTATATAAATTCGCACATTGTCTTGGACAGGATTGGGGTAAAATTTAAGCCTCACTTTTGAAGATTTAAAAGTCACCGACAGGGTTTTACTCAAATCATCAGAACCATTTTTACCAATCATCCGCAAGCGATAATAACTCACGCCTGAGTAAGGCGTTTCATCAATAAAGCTGTATTGAGCGGCTTTATTCACATCGCCTTTTGCAGCCGTTTGTTTGATGGATTCAAAATCTTTTCCATTTTGAGAGCGTTCGATTTCGTACATTTTATGGTTGATTTCAGTAGCAGACGCCCAGTTAATATTCACTTTATCATTGCTATTGGCAGTCACTTGAAAATCAGTCAATTCTACGGGCAATACTTGAGCGATATAAGCAAAGTCCATACATTCTCTATCTTTTGTATTGATAAGTTTGCAACATGAAGGGTTCATATTATTATTGGGATAAGCTGTAGGGTCTAAATGATCCATGCCCAAGACATGCGTTAATTCATGCTCCAACATAATAGAATAATAAGTCCCACTCATACAAGCACCTACACCATTATTGACTACAACGTAACCATACTGTGCGGTGTACCAAGAAGAACCATTGAATGTATGAAAAGGCGAACCGAAATATGCACCACCATAAGCCAATACCCCAGCGCAACTTGATAAATTAGTTATTGAATTACAAATATCATTAAAAGTAATAATCGTTTTAATTTTGCCATTGACAGGCGTTAATGCATTATAAACG
>JAYTON010000637.1:0-3505 GCA_043747725.1 Saprospiraceae bacterium | reverse complement strand
CTAAAACCGTGAATGGCAAAAGCCTTGTAGAAAATGCTCAAAATGTTAAAAATTGGAACGAAGAGGTGATTGCCAGAGCTGAAAACCCCATTCTTACTGAGGGGGGTATCGCTGTCGTGAAAGGCAATTTATGTGAAAATGGAGCGGTCATAAAGCCTTCTGCTGCCTCAGCACACCTCCTCAAACACACGGGCAAAGCCGTAGTATTTGAAACCATCGAAGACTACCATGCTCGCATTGATGACCCCGATTTGGAGATAGACGAAACCAGCGTCATGGTGCTCAAAAACGTAGGACCCGTAGGCTACCCGGGTATGCCCGAAGTCGGCAATATGGCTCTGCCTAAAAAATTGTTGGAAAAAGGTATTACTGATATGGTGCGGATTTCCGATGCCCGCATGAGCGGAACTGCTTTCGGAACGGTGTTTTTACATGCCTCGCCTGAATCAGCAATAGGCGGTAATTTGGCTTTGGTTCAAAATGGCGATGTGATAGAAGTGGATGTGCACGAGCGTTTTATTCATCTTCATGTCAGCGATGAGGTTTTGGCAGAGCGTCGAAGTAAATGGCAACCGATTGATTTGGGCTATAACAGAGGCTACGTCAAACTCTATATCAACAACGTGACACAAGCGAGCGATGGAGCTGATTTTGATTTTTTGAAAGGCGGCTCGGGTGCTGATGTGAATAGGGAATCGCATTAAATATGGGTAATAGGTGATAGGCAATTGGTGATGAGTGATAGTTTTATTTAAAAAAATTAAGAAAATAATGAAAAATTACCTAAATACTGAGGGGTTAATTCTATATAAAATATTGATTTTCAATCTGTTACAAACCTCATAGGTTTTAAAAACCTATGAGGTTTAGTGCCTATTAATTTAGAAAAATTATCCGAATATTATGAAAAAATTAATTATTCCAATACTGCTATTTATGACACCCTTTGCTTACGCCCAAACCAAAACAATGGGTCAAATCGTTAATTTAGACCCTGCTTTTGATGATTTAATTGATAAAAATGCGAAGATTGAAGTCCTTGCCGAAGGCTTTAAATGGTCGGAAGGTCCCGCTTGGGTGAAGAAGGGCGGCTATCTGATATTTTCAGACGTCAAGCAAAATACTATTTTTAAATGGAAAGAAGGCGAAGGCATTTCTGTCTTTTTGAAGCCTTCGGGTTATACAGGGCGCGGTGATTACAGCGACGAACCCGGTAGTAATGGCTTGATTATCAGCCATGCGGGTCATATTATTGCTTGCGAGCATGGCGACCGCCGCGTCACGATGATGCCCATCGAAGGTGGTGGTAAAGTAACTTTGGCGGATAAACATGCAGGTAAAAGATTCAACAGTCCTAATGATGTTGTGGAGAAATCCAATGGCGATATTTATTTCACTGACCCACCTTATGGTTTGCCTAAAAAAGAAAAAGATCCGTCGCGCGAAACGGGCATATTTGGTGTTTATCGGGTTGCTAAAAATGGCGTCACGACCCTCTTGATTAATGATTTGACGCGCCCGAATGGTTTAGCTTTTTCACCCGATGAAAGCATTTTATATGTCAATGTTTCCGACCCTGAGAAGGCGCATATTATGGCATATCCCGTTTTGAAAAATGGGATTTTAGGCAAAGGAAAGCTGTTTTTTGATGCGACGCCGATGCTTAAAGAAGGAAAAAAAGGCTTGCCAGATGGCTTGCGATTGGATACAAAAGGGAACCTTTTTGCTACGGGACCGAGCGGCGTTTTAGTCATTTCACCCAAAGGAAAACTCTTAGGACGCATCGAAACGACTCAATTGACCGCCAATTGTGCTTGGGGAGATGATGGTTCGACACTTTATATGACCGCTAATGGTTTTCTCTGTCGGATTAAAACGAAAACTAAAGGTGTTGGATTTTGACAAACTCATAACCCATAACTCATCATTCATAACTAAAATATATGGTTTCAAGATTCCTTTTTCTTTTGTTCTCAATTACAATGCTGATTTGGAGTTGCAATAAAAATCCTTATCGAACAACCAATAGTCTGTATAAAAAACAGATGAAAACGTATGCTCAACGCCTGAGCCAATTCCCCATTGAAGACTCTTTGGGTTTGCAATCACCGATTTATTGGGCTGGCACGACCAATTTCAATATGCGAAAACCCAATTTTGTCATCATCCACCACACTGCTCAAAACAGTTGTGAACAAACGCTCACGACTTTTACCTTGCAACGCACCCAAGTCAGTGCACATTATGTCATTTGCAAAGACGGGACGGTGCACCACATGCTCAACGATTACCTCCGAGCATGGCATGGTGGGGTAGCGCGTTGGGGCAATGTGACCGATATTAATTCCGTTAGCATCGGCATCGAGTTGGATAATAATGGATTTGAACCTTTTGCAGAACCTCAGATGAACAGCCTCCTTATTTTATTGGATAGATTGAAAAAAGCGCACGGCATTCCAGCATCTAATTTTATTGGTCATGCGGATATTGCACCCACGCGGAAGAACGATCCAAACGTGTATTTCGATTGGCAACAATTAGCTAAAAAGGGTTTTGGCAATTGGTATGAAGACACAACGGGCGTCACGATTCCCTTTAATTTTGATAATGTCCAAGCCTTGCGGATTATCGGTTATGATACGAAAGACAGTTCAGCTGCCATTGTTACTTTTAAAAGAAAATTTATGATGCAAGATAAAAGTAAGGAATTGACTGAGGGGGATAGAAAAATATTGTTTATGGTGATGAAAAAATATTGGTAATATTTAATGATGAATGATGAATTACATAATTCATTGACAATCAATATTTTATATAAAATACTGAGGGGTATGTCTCACATTCATCATTCATAACTCATCATTAATCAAGCGTCCCTCAACTCCCGTCTCAAAATTTTACCCACATTTGTTTTAGGCAAATCATCTTTGAAAACGATGAATTTAGGTATTTTATAAGGCGTCAAGTTGATACGACAATGTTCAATCAGTTCTTCTTCAGTCAGCGATGGGTCTTTTTTAACCACAAATACTTTCACCAATTCGCCTGATTTGGCATCTTTCACTCCGACTGCTGCGGACTCCATCACTTTGGGATGCATCGCTAAAACGTCCTCAATTTCATTCGGATAAACGTTGAAACCCGATACCAAAATCATATCTTTTTTACGATCCACAATTTTAAAATAACCGTCTTCGTCCATTATACCAATATCGCCCGTACTCATCCAACCGTCTTTCAAAACTTCTGCTGTAGCGTCTGGGCGGTTATGATAGCCTTTCATCACTTGTGGTCCTTTGATTTGAATCTCGCCAACATCTCCAATACTAAGGGGATTGCCGGCTTCATCTACAATCCGCATTTCGGTAGAGGGCAACGGCATACCGATTGAGCCCAATTTACCTGTTCCATCAGCCGGGTTGGTGCTGGCACAAGGCGAAGTTTCAGTCATGCCATACCCTTCCACGAGCGGGCTTTTTGTTATCTGTTGCCACTTTTCAGACAC
>JAYTON010000636.1:0-16725 GCA_043747725.1 Saprospiraceae bacterium | reverse complement strand
GATTGCAAAAAAGGCAAAAACCAAAGCCAAAACCGTCAAATAAATAGCCGATATTAAGCCTGTAACACCCATGCAGTATGGAATCCAACTGACAGGAATTAATAACAATGTAAAAATAAAAGAATATTTACCTGTATTATTATCTTTCACATCATCTTTTGTAGGCAATAACTTAAAACCTGCCTTTTTATAATCCTCATCTGCCAACCAGGCAATCGCATAAAAATGTGGAAATTGCCAAATAAATTGCAAGGCAAAAAGTGTTATAGCTAAGGTCGTTAATTGTCCCCCTTGAGCGGCTGTACAACCAATAATCATCGGTAATGCACCCGGAAAAGCTCCTACTGTTACTGACCAATTTGATACTCTTTTCATAGGCGTATAAACAAACGCATAAGAAATAAGAGAAATCATACCTAAAAAAGCAGACAAAGGATTAAAAGATGCTAACAACGAAACACCCAATAAACTCATCAAGCCTGATATAAAAATGCCTTCTGAAACAGACATTCTACCAGCAGGAATTGGGCGGTTTTCAGTGCGTTTCATCATACTATCAAAGTCTTTTTCAAGCACTTGGTTCAACCCACTTGCCGCACCTGATGTAAAAAGCCCACCAAAAAAAAGAACTATAATATCAGTCAAAACAATTTTACCATCCAATGCAATCATATAAGCCATCACAGCGGAGAACACGACAGTTAATGATAATTTAAATTTCATTAAAATGCCATAATCCTTTATTTTCTCAACAATCGTATATAAAATGCTTGACTTAGCCGTATTTATTAAAGACACTTGCTTGATTTTTATTAAAAAATTTAGAATAAAATCATTAAAATACTGAGGGGATAGATATCCAATTAATATTAACCTACAATCTGTATTTTAAATTAGTGATCACCAGCCGATTCACCTGGTTTCATCGGTTCAATTTGAGGAATATATTCCACACCATCTTTACCATAATCATAAGCCCAACGGTGTACAACAGGTAATTTATCACCCCAATTGCCGTGACCCGGTTGAATTACGGTTGTCCATTCAAGACCGTTTGATTGCCAAGGGTTTTTAGAAGTCACTTTTTTACCTTTCCAAATGCTGTAAAAGAAATTAACTACAAAAAGCACTTGTAGGGCAAAAACGATAATAGCTGCAGTCGTGATAAATTTGTTTGTATCACCAAAATCTTTGAAAGCGTCAAACGTATCGAAGCTATAATAACGACGCGGTACACCTGCTAAACCCATATAGTGCATAGGCCAGAAGATGGCATAAGCGCCAATAATAGTACCCCAGAAGTGGATTTTACCCAATGTTTCATTCATAAAACGACCATACATCTTAGGAAACCAATTATAAATACCTGCGAACATACCAAAAAATGCCGCAATACCCATTACGATATGGAAGTGAGCAACAATGAAATAGGTATCGTGCATGGGGATGTCAATAGCCGAATTACCCAAGAAAATACCTGTCAAACCACCTGAAATAAACATTGAAACGAAGCCGATAGCAAATAACATCGCAGACGTAAATCGAACATTACCACCATAAAGCGTGGCAATCCAGTTAAACACTTTTACTGCCGAAGGAACAGCAATAATCAAAGTAAATACGACGAAAAAGTTAGAAATGAATGGATTCACACCTGACATAAACATGTGATGTGCCCAAACTATAAAGGATAAGAAGCCGATTGCCAAAATTGAATAAACCATCGCGCGGTAACCAAAAATCGGTTTGCGAGCATGTACTGATAGTACTTCCGATGCGATACCCATAGCTGGTAAAATAATAATATACACCTCAGGGTGACCTAAAAACCAAAATAAATGCTGATATAAAACGGGTGTGCCACCTACGTGATCCAAGGCTTTTCCACCTACAAATATATCACTCAAATAGAAACTCGTACCCAAGCCTCTATCAAACATCATCAAAAAGAAAGCCGACGCTAAAACTGGGAAAGATAATAAACCCAATACTGCCGTTACGAAAAATGCCCACATTGTGAGTGGCATACGCCACATTGTCATGCCTTGTGTACGCAAATTGAGTATGGTTGTAATATAGTTGATACCGCCTAATAAAACTGAAATAACGAATAATACAAGACTCACAACCCACAATGTCATACCCGCACCTGAACCAATAGACGCTTGAGGCAAGGCAGAAAGCGGCGGATAAGCCGTCCAACCACCTGAAAAAGGGCCTGTGCTCAAGAACAAGGAGTAAAACATGATGACACTCGAAAAGAAAAAGAACCAGTACGAGAGCATATTTAAAAAGCCCGAAGCCATATCTCGTGCTCCTACTTGTAATGGAATGAGCAAATTGGAAAAAGTACCCGATAAACCCGCAGTCAATACAAAAAACACAATGATCGTACCGTGCATTGTTACCAATGCGTAGTAAAACTCAGGTTCAAGCTTACCAATGCCTGTTTCTGCATTCACAACTATCCATTTACCGAGCAATGGTCTGAGCCAAGAAAGGTCAGCTTCGGGGAAACCGAGTTGCAAACGGAAAATAATGGACATAGCTGCACCAATCAATGCCCAAATCATCCCTGTGATAAGGAATTGCTTTGAAATCATCTTATGGTCAGTACTGAACACATAATGTGAAATGAAATTAGACTGATACTTGTCACCTTCATGATGATCGTGAAAACCATCATTCCAGCCGGTTTCTTCAATCATTTCAACAGGATCTTGGTACGTTAAATTAGCCATTTTACAATTTTTTATTTAAATCCGATTCCAAAATAGGATTTCAGTTTTATCTATATTTTAAAAGGAATGAATTATGAATACCCCCTCCTGCCACGCTCTGCTCGCAGTGACAATTTTACCACGTGCTTCGCAATGACATTGATGGTTTATTTTGTTAATACTTTTAATTCTGTTCTTCTATTTTGCTGACGCTCTTCGTTAGTCATATTGTCGGCAATTGGCATAGTATCTCCATGACCTACACCTGTCATGCGTTTAGCATCTATTCCTTTTTTAACAAGATAGGCAACTACAGCTTTAGCTCTTGCTTCAGAAAGAGTCATATTTTTTGCAGCGTCTCCCACGTTGTCAGTATGTCCGTCCACTTCAATTGTCATTGCGGCATCTTTTGTCATCGCAGCTACAGCAATATCTAATTCTTGAGAAGATTCAGGCGTCAAATTAGCTGAACCCGTAGCGAAATTGACATGTTTCAAATTAAGCACTTCACCTACCTTAGCATTTTCTACGGTTGCTGCTGAAAACTCAACTGGCACAGCAGTAGTCGTCTCAGCTTTAGCTTCACCTTTGTACCATGTATATTTACCAGGCTCGACTTGACCTTTGATATTTGTTTCAAATGAAGATTTTTGAGCAGCCATCCATTTTTGATATTCTTCATTTGAAACTATTTTCACTAATTTACGCATTGAAAAGTGACCTCTCCCACATAATTCAGCACAAGCCAACTCGAAATTAAAAGTTTCCCATTTTTTAGGACCATTTGGTTCTGCTGGATCAGCAGGCACATTGTATTCAGGATATTTTTTCAACTCCATCCTATATTCTTCCGTTGTCGTTTTAGGCGTAAAAATAAAATAGGTTGGAAGTCCTGGTATGGCATCCATTTTTACTTGAAAATGGGGTAAATAGAAGTTGTGCAAAACATCTTTAGCTGTGATACGAACTCGCACTTTTTTTCCTTTTGGTAGCACTATTTCATCAACAAGTGCATCATCCATGCTCTTTGGATCATTGTAATCAATACCCAAATTATTGACGCCCGGTACAATATTTCTAAAATATTTAGTACCCAATGCATTATCTGCACCTGGATAACGGATACTCCATAAATATTGTTCGCCAGTTGCTTCAATTTCAATGACATCTTCTCCTTCTTTCACATCACCCATGACATCATTCCAAACAACAAGTCCGCCCACAACCAAACCACACATAACCACGGCAGGTATTGCTGTCCAAATCACCTCCAATTTGTTGTCATGAGGAATAAATAGAACTTTACGCCCTTTTTGGGCGCGATATTTATAAGCAAAATAAAACAAAGCAATCTGAGTCAATACGAATACAATCCCTGTAAAAAACAAGGTCGTATCGAATAGTAGTTGAATACTTGGTCCATGCTCAGATGCAGACTTTAATGGACCATATCCAATCATATAATTTTTATAATACCAAGCTGAAGCAACGCAAAAGATGAGAAAGCCCACCATAAAATACATCCCAAAGCTTGCATTAAAACGGTTGGAATCATCTTCGGCAGCTTCTTCTCCCCGTATTTTCGCAGATAATTCGCTGATTCTACCTATTTGTACAGATACTACAACTAACAGTACAACACTCAACAATACGATTAAAGATGTCATTTCTAATATTTTTTTTGCAAATTTAGAATCTATTTATGATTCTAAATACTACTATCTCTTTAAAAATTTGTTTAGATTTTGTCTAAATTTTTTAAAAGTTCTAATTTAAATAAACATTTTCAAAATCGAGGCACCCCCTCAGTATTTCGAACATTTTTTATACATGATGGTGCAATGTTTCCTCTAAATAAGGATCATTTTGAGGAACAAGAGACGCTTTTTCTAATCTGCTGAATACGAAATAAACGAATAAAGCAAAAAAACCAAGCATAACTCCCAATTCTAATAAGCCAGGAAAGCCATATCCCATGGTCATATCTGATTTGTAATGAAAGAAATTTTCAATATTTGTTTTTTCTAAGACATCCATAGCAGGAGTAGCCGACTCAACAACTGCTTTTGCTACGTGTTCCGCTCCTTGAGTGGCATGTTCACCGACTGCATGACCCGCTGCGGCATCGTGTGCTGCTCCAATAGCCCCCTCATGAGCACCTGCTCCATGATGCTCCATAGCCACTTTGTATGGTCCAATTTTCACCATTTGGAAAAAATCCCACCAGTGACCAAAAAGAATAAGAGAAGATGCAAAAGCCAATGAACCCCATTTCCGTTTTGTATCATTTCGAATCAAGATCAAGAACGGTAGTACAAAGTTCAAAACTAAATTACCATAGAACAATACAGGAAACTCACCCATACGCTGACGGAAATAAATCGTTTCATCACCTAAATTAGCGTACCAAATGAGCATATATTGAGAGAACCACAAGTATGTCCAGAATATAGAGAATGCAAAAAGCAACTTTCCTAAATCATGCAAATGCTCTTCTGTTACTTCTTGATAATAGCCTTTTGATTTTAAATAAAGCAGCATTAATATAGTAATAGCGAGCGTACTGACCCACCAACTGGCAGTCGTGTACCAAGCATACATTGTTGAATACCAATGAGGGTCAATAGACATCAACCACAACCAAATAGCAGCAGCGCTTGTAAAACCTGCAATCGGAAGAAATATAGCTCCAAAAACCTTCATTTTGTCATACCACGGATAACTTGGGTCATTACCCGACTCGTCTTGTTGAAGTGATAGTGCGCGAAATTTGCGAGCAAATAAATACCAAACAATACCAAATCCAATAGCAAGCAAATAAAAACCAAAGTTTAAAAAACCTGATTTACCCAACAGAATTTTGTCTTTAGCTACCGCATCATTATCCATCCAATGATAAATATGGTGAATGCCTAATTTACCTGCCACGCCCACAATTAAAATACCAGCTAACCCAATAGGCAAAAATAAGCTCATGGATTCCCATACACGTTTGAATGCTGTATGCCAACCTGAATACATCGTGATAGTAGCCGCTATTGCGAAAGTAGCAGTGAATGCAATACCCGTAAAAAAAGCAGTATTTTGCAACAGGTTGGTCCAAAAGCGTAGATGATTGCTCTCTACTGCACCCAAAGGGTCAACAAAGTAAGAAGCAATTAAACATACTGCTCCTAAACCCATCAAACCGAACAGCACATTCTTCTGTGTTGACTCTAATGTAAACTGTTTCATATTAATTAATTATGAAATCGAGTTACCTCGTTTATTTTTAAAATATTTTATTTCAAATGAATATCAAAATTATCTTTTATGGCTATGCCCACCTGTGCCTCCCCCCTCAGTATGTGGGGCTTCCATGGCAGGTTTTTTCTCCATAGTTACTGGTTTTGTAGGGGCTATTTTCTTTGCAGCCATTACTTGGAACATTGAATCAGAGATACCAGCTTTCACATTTAAAGTATTTGAATTTTCATTATACTCTAATTGTTTTTCAGCAGCTTGACATGAACGGATGTAATGAATAACATCCCAACGCTCTTCGTAGCTCAGTTTATCTGCATAATTACCCATCACATTTTTACCATACATAATAGCATGATAA
This sequence comes from Saprospiraceae bacterium, assembly GCA_043747725.1. GTDB lineage: Bacteria > Bacteroidota > Bacteroidia > Chitinophagales > Saprospiraceae > JAAFJT01. The sequence goes on along the minus strand of JAYTON010000636.1, from coordinate 10,401 downwards.
ATACGTCCATTATTACCATTGACAAAAGTGTCTAAAAGCAAATTAGCTGGTTGTGCAGGGTATTTACCGTCTTCTCTAACTAAATAGCCGTTACCTGCACACTTATCACCGTGGCAAATGCCGCAATATATTGTCCATAATTCCTTACCTTTTACAAGGCTTTTCTTAGTAATTGGGTAAGGATTCATCACGATTTCTTTATTGGCACGTGTGCGTTCCTCTTCAGTATCTGCATAATAATAAGGTACATTCCCATTGATAGGTGTTGAAATACCATTTCCTCCGCCTCTTAATTGAGCCATATATTCTGCTGAATTGCCATGAGCCGCTAATCCTACATAACCGCGTGGAATAGTTCCTTTCACGGGCACACGAGGTGTTCCCCATAATTGAGTGACTGTCCGAACGCTTTTATCATTCCAAGTATGGAGTGAATATTCATCAATTCGGTTGGGTTCGTAAGCAACAGAATGCGCCATATCAGGCATGTATTCATGTCCTGGGCTATTACCATTAGCAGGAGAGCAAGCTTCAAATAAACAAGCCGCCATTGCTGCTATCAACATTCCTGTAAAAACTCTTTTATTCATTATTATTTAACTTAAAAGATTCAGAATCAATTAAATACGCTTAGTGTTAATTTCAGCCGCACCTGTATTTTTAAAAAATCCTTTCAATGATTCGATTTCTGTTGAACTCGCACCACTTACATCGAAAGCCACACAGAATTTATCATCTGTAATACGGTCATCGAGTGTCGGGTTTTTAACGCCAGGACCCATACCGCAAATCGTATAGAACGTAACAGTCATACCAATAGAAGCAAAAAGCACCGTCAACTCGAAGGTAACAGGAATAAAAGCCGGTGCAGACCAATACGGTTTGTTACCAAAGATAATAGGCCAATCTTTTACAAACGCCCATGTCATAAACAAAAATGCCGTTAAAGTACCTGTCATACCATAAATGAAGCCTGCTTGGTGCAAACGCGATTCTTCAAGTCCGAGTAAAGGGTCAAGACCATGCACTGGAAATGGTGAGAATACATCCCAAATGTCAAGATGTTCGCGCCCTGCTGTTTTAACAGCACTGAGCAATTCAGTTTCGTCATTATATAAACCAAAAAGGATTTCTTTATTATAAAATTTCATTTTATTTAAAATTAAAATCTTTCAATAATCAACAACTAATAAGTAATTATTATTAATGATGTGGATGAGCATGTTCTGCTTCATCATCATAATGGAGTGCATGGTCTGCTACAGTATTATTCTTTACATATTGGTTGCCCATAGTTTTGAGAATTGATTTAATTTCAGCAATAGCAACTACAGGAGCAATGCGCGTGAAAATCAAGAAGCATGTAAAGAACAAACCCAATGAACCGATAAACAAACCTATTTCAACCCAAGACGGTGAATAGTAACTCCAAGAAGATGGTAAATAATCACGCGCCAAAGTGGTAGCGATAATGACAAAACGCTCGAACCACATACCTATATTAATAAAGATAGACATAAAGAATGTCACCCATAAATTAGTCCGCAATTTTTTACTCCAAAACAATTGAGGTGAAACCACATTACACAACATCATACCGAAATATGACCACCAGTAAAGACCAAATACACGGTTATAAAATGCAAACTGCTCATAAATATACCCTGAATACCAAGAGATAAATAGCTCTGTCAAATAAGCTACACCAACAATTGAACCCGTTAAAAGGATAACTTTATTCATACTTTCAACATGTTGTATCGTTATATAGTCTTCAAGATGTAATATTTTTCGCATTACGAGCATCAAAGTCAATACCATCGCAAAACCTGAGAAAATCGCCCCTGCAACGAAATAAGGCGGGAAGATAGTAGTATGCCAACCCGGAATGACCGACGTAGCAAAGTCAAAGGATACAATTGTATGAACCGATAGTACGAGTGGCGTTGAAATACCTGCTAAAACGAGGGACAATGATTCCCAACGTTGCCAGTGCTTCGCTGAACCTGTCCAACCAAAAGCCAAATTGCTATATAATTTACGTCTCCAACCTGTTGCCCTATCCCGTACTGTTGCAAAGTCAGGCACTAAACCTGTGTACCAGAATAATAACGATACAGTGAAATAGGTAGAAATAGCAAAAACGTCCCAGAAAAGTGGTGAGTTAAAGTTAGGCCAAAGTGGACCGCGTGTATTCGGATACGGGAAGATGAAAATCGCCATCCAAACACGACCCATGTGAATAATCGGAAACTGACCCGCACAAATTACAGCGAAAATCGTCATCGCTTCTGCTGCACGGTTGACACCTGTCCGCCATTTTTGACGAAATAAGAGCAGGATTGCTGAAATCAAAGTTCCTGCGTGACCAATACCGACCCACCAAACGAAGTTGGTAATATCCCAACCCCAACCGATAGTGCGGTTCAAGTTCCAAGAACCGATACCGTTCCAAACAGTCCAGAATACACAAAAGAAATATGTTCCCAAAGCTGAAACAGCCACAATGAAGCCTATTATCCACTCCATTGATGGTGCCGCTTCTGTCGGTCGGCAAATATCTTCCGTTATTTGATGGTAGGTTTTATTCCCTAATATCAACGGCTCTCTCGTAGGTGAAACAATTGTACTCATTTACTTTACTATTTTTTAAATTGATATTTCGTTGAAATTCAATTCCTTATAAAACTTTATAAAGTTTCTTAATTTATTTTCAATAAAAATGATTGAAATACTGAGGGGGTATTTTCAATCAGATAGACCCTTCAGTATTTGAGTATTTAAGCATCTAATTTTTCCATTTTATTAGAAATCTTAGCTGTATAAGTCACATTCGGCGCTACGTTTACTTCTTCCAAAACAATATAATTAAGCTCTGAATGGCGTAACTTGCTCACAGCACTTTCTTTATCGTTTTTATTACCGAAAGTAATCGCACTTGTCGGGCAAGCCGTTTGACAAGCTGTTTTAACATCACCATCAACGATTTTACGACTTTCACGTTTAGCCGTCAATTTACCTTCCTGAATACGTTGAACGCAAAATGAACATTTTTCAATCACACCACGAGTCCGAACCGTCACATCAGGATTTAAAACCATACGGGTTAAATTATCCGCACCAAAAGGCATAGCTGTACTAAAACCAAGTGTTTTGCCCATCAAATCACGCTCATTCCAAGGGAAAATATCAGCAGTTGTGTAATCTTGCCAATTGAAACGACGCACTTTATAAGGGCAGTTATTGGCACAATACCGCGTACCAATACAACGGTTATAGGTCATTTGATTCAAACCTTCACTGCTGTGGTTGGTGGCATTCACCGGGCAAACGTTTTCGCATGGTGCATTATCGCAATGTTGACACATCATCGGCTGATAAACCGTATTGGGGTTTTCCACATCGCCATAAAAATAGCGGTCAATCCGCAACCAAGACATTTCATGGTGTCGTTGAACTTCAAATTTGCCCACAACAGGGACATTATTTTCAGCCATACAAGCCACTGTGCAAGCCCCGCAACCTGTACAAGCGTTCAAATCAACGTGCATTGACCAATGCAAACCGCTTTGATAATTGTCTTCGTGACCCCGATAAAGCGTATATGAATTCAGCTTTGCTATCTCAGCTCTCTCTTCTTTTAATTTTTCAACAAATCCTTTGACATCTTTCAAATTGGATTTGCGAATAACCGTTCTCTCAACCAGTGAGCCTTGAAAAGCCAATACTTTTTCATCTGCATTGATTTGTACGCCGTTTTCAATGGCGGTAACACCCATCGTGTGATGATGCTGAACGCATGCAAACCAATCATCATGTCCAGCTTTGCCGCTCATTTTTACATTGGTAGCAAAGTATTGAGGCAAGCCATTACTGAGGGGTATCGCCGCTTGAACATTTGTTCCAACATTATTGCATAAGCCCGCTTTTTCACGACCATAACCTAAACCAATCGCCATAGTTCCTTCCATTTGACCGAATTGGCGAACAACTACACATTTATAATCTTTACCCCCAACAGTGACATTTACATAATCACCATCCTTCAAATCATCGGCAGAAACAAAGGCTTTTCCTGTATATTTTATTGGAATTGATAAAGTATTTCCCCAAACCGTCCGATTGACTGGATTAGGCATCTCTTGCAACCAAGGGTTATTGGCATGTTGGCCATTGCCCATATTGATGGTTTCGTAAAATGAAATTTCAAGGGCGTCTTTACTTGTATTTGGCTGAGTAATACCTGCAGCAGCAGTAGCTGCATTAAGATTGATAGCGAATGTTTTTTGATTACTTTCAACTGTTTCAAAAACACCATCATGCAATGTAGCATCCCAAAATGCTTGAAAAGTCGTATATTCCTTCTGTTTAGGGAACATATTGCCTTGCCAAACTGATTTCAAATAATCGTACATCGGCTGTTCAGTTTGGGGAGCAACTTCAGCCCAAGTCAACAATGATTGCTCTGCTTGACGAGTATCGAATAAAGGAGAAATAGTTGGTTGAATAAGGCTATAATGACCCATTTTAGGATGAGCATCACCCCAACTTTCAAGGAAATGACTATCAGGAGCTGAATATTGACAAGCAGAAGTTGTTTCATCAATCGTTTGATTGAATGAAATACTCAGACCTGTTTTTTTCAAACCGGCAGCAAATTGAGCACCATTCGATAACTCAAAAACAGGATTGGCATTTAATACGAAAACGGCATTGACTGCACCGCTGTTCATATCATTAATTAAACTCTGAACATCAGAATCGTCGCCTTGACGCATCAAATTTGCTTCAGAAAAATCTATAGTTGCATCATAATTAGTCAACATAGCATTGATGCCGTTCACTAATATTTGCTCATTTGTATTATTTGAATCACTGATAACCAGTGATTTACCTTTCGCGGCTACAAGTTCTTTAGCTACTTTTGCTAAGGCTTTCGCGGCTTTTTCGTTCAGATTAGGTGCTGATACTGAGGGGATGCCTGTTGATGCTGCTACTTCATTATAAAGTTTTGCAATCGCTGCACCTTGCTCGCTTGGCTTCACCAATATACGATTATCTGCATTTGAACCCGTCATTGATAAGTGACTTTCCACTTGAATATGGCGGCTCATTTCAGGTTTTTCAACTTCTACCCGACGCTTTGACGCATATTGTGCTGCAAATTCAACTGGTGAAATCCAAGTGCCTAAGAAGTCTGCACCAAAACTAACAATCACATCTGCTTTATCAAAACGGTAATTTGGAATCACTTTATTACCAAAAGTCGCTTCATTGGCTTTCAAAATAGCTGCCGATGAAACTGGGTCATAAACAACAACCTTTGTATTAGGATATTTTTTTTGAAAATCTGCAATCGCCGCTTTTGTAGTCGGACTCATAATAGTATGAGAAACAATTCGGATCTGAGCACCTGCATTCAATTTACCTTTAACGGCTTGGTCAAGAGCCGCCCAAGTCATTTTCGTAACAGTTTCATCTTTAACTGTACCTGGATTTTGAATGCGATTTGTATCATAAAGACTTAAAACAGCCGCTTGAGCGCGTGCACTTGTACCACCATTTGTTACTTTTGAAAGACTATTACCCTCAATTTTGATAGGACGACCTTCACGCGTTTTGACCAATATCGAAACATAATCGCTACCGTTCACATAAGAAGAAGCATAATAGTTAGCAATGCCCGGAACGATGGTATCAGGTTTAGTAACATAAGGAATTGCCCTTTTTATAGGGATTTCGCAACTTGCTGCGATGGTAGCCGCACCAACACCAAAACCTAAGTATTTCAAAAAGTCGCGACGATTGGCTGTAAAACCTTCGTTTTCATTTTGCAATGCATCATTTATCGTTGCAGGAAACTCCTGTTTTGCTTGTTCAACAAAGGCTTTATCGTTTGTTAAATCTTCAACGCCAATCCAAATTTCTTGGTTATTGAATTCCATCTTATATTAAATTGAAAATTAATTTTTAAAATGATGAATTATGAATGATGAATTATGAATCTAAATACTGAGTTGTATTTATCATTCTTTATTAATCATTCATCATTACTAATAGTGGCACTTTTGGCATTCCAAACCACCAATATCTTCAACAGTCACTTTCTCGCGTTTACCTTTTTTCATTTCTTCATGGTATCGCTCGAAGGATTTATAATAATCATTGTCTTTAAATTTCACCTCTGTCTCGCGATGGCAATTGATACACCAACCCATACTGAGGGGGGCGTATTGCTTCATAACCTCCATTTTTTCAACAGGTCCGTGACATTTTTGACATTCTACCTTACCAACCGCTACGTGCTGAGCATGGTTAAAATAAACATGGTCTGGCAAATTATGTAGGCGTTTCCATTCAATCGGTCCTTGAACTTTATCTTTATATTCTGTTTTCAAAGAAGCCGCAATATTATTCCATTGGTCATCTACAAACAGACGCTCATCAGAATTAGCTGCTCCCACTGTATCAATCTTGCGCTCTTCCCGATATTTCGTTGATATCCATTTTTTGAAAATAGCCGCTACTTCTTCTTCTTTCAAATTGTTATAATTCTCAATATATTTGTCAGTAGAAGGGTCAAAACCAGATGATACATAAATCTTAGTCAATTCAGCCGTTTTGTATTGAGAACCTACTTTAATCGCTTTATGGCAATTCATACAGGTATTTGTAGCAGGTATCACTGATTGCTTGGAACGGCGTGCACCATCATGGCAATATTGACAATCAATTTTATTTAAGCCTGCATGAGTAGCATGTGAAAATTTAATCGGTTGGTCAGGAGAATAATTTTGAGACCGCCCTAAAGAAATAGCATTATTCACTGTCGTATAACCACCTAAAACAACTAAAGCAAAAACTACGAAACCAATCACACCCTTGCTCGTCATCACATCAACCCATGTTTTTTCAACAAAAGATTGTCCTGCTTTTTCAGCAGCCGTCCGATTTAAGTTATTAATGATTCGACCTAATATCAAAGACAAGGCTGCCAAAATGAAAAAAGCAACACCATATAATAGTGTGTTATCTTCTTTCTCCGGAGTGACTGGACCAACAGATGTAGTTGTAGTAGTTTTAGGACCTGCAAGCTGTGCAGCAATATAAGCTAAAATATTATCAATATCTGCATCTTTCAAATTTGGGAAAGCAGTCATTTGTGATTTACCAAACTGGTTGTACAAATTGTTGGCATACGCATCACCTGAAGCAATTACGCCTTGAGAGTTGCGAACCCATGCATACAATTTGGCTTTACTTTCCCAACGAGTTTCTACACCACCCAAGGCTGGGCCCGTCAGCTTATCTTTCATGTTCTTATTGTGACACGTTGCACAATTGTTAATGAAAATCGTTTTGCCGACTGCAGCATCCGCAGCAGACAACTGAACCGAAAGGAAAGCGAATAAAATAAAGTATAACAGTCTGATTATCAATAACTTAGACCTCATCTCGTATATAATTTAATTTTTATGATTCTTTTAAATATGCTCGAAAGTAACCATGTGTCACTTAATTGTCATGCAAAAGTACAATTCGAGTCTATTTTTCCAAATAGTTAAGGATATGTTAAAACTATTTAGAGGAATTCTAAATAAAAAACATTATTCTGTTTAGCATTAATTATACTTTGTATTTCAGAATAAAAACTGCTGAAATACTACTGACTATAACTTCAATTGAAAAATCTGACACAAAATTTACTTTTTGAAGCCGCAAATATAGAAATCCATATATGTCCAGCAAATAAAATTTCGTCATTTTATTAAAAAAGTTTTCCACATTAAATTCATCAAATACTGAGGGGTATCATTTTCGTCAAATGATACCCCTCAGTATTTACCTATTTTTCCAATAAACATCTATAAATCTACAAATTATCCTACATCCCCTACACCCACCATCACCCAAATTTAAACTGCCACCGCCGCCTTGATATGTGGATGAGGGTTATAATTTTCCAAAGTAAAATCTTCAAATTTGAAGTCAAAGATGCTTTTTACTGAGGTGTTGATTTTCATGGTTGGCAAAGGACGAAGCTCGCGACTGAGTTGTAATTGCGCTTGTTCAATATGGTTATTATAAAGGTGTAAATCGCCAAAAGTATGAATGAAATCACCTAACTCAAGGTCACACACCTGCGCCACCATCATCGTCAAAAGCGCATAAGAAGCAATATTAAAAGGCACGCCCAAAAACGAGTCCGCCGAACGCTGATACAATTGACAGCTCAACTTACCATCCGCCACATAAAATTGAAACAAACAATGACACGGCGACAACGCCATCTGAGGCAAATCCACCGGATTCCAAGCCGAAACCACCAAACGACGTGAATCAGGATTGCGTTTTATTTCATTGATGAGCCAAGTAATTTGGTCAACCGTCTCACCGTTCGCCCCTTCCCAACTGCGCCACTGCTTACCATATACAGGACCCAACTCCCCCTCAGTATTCGCCCATTCATTCCATATCGAAACGCCATGCTGATTCAAATAAGCAACATTCGTATCACCCATTAAAAACCAAAGTAATTCATAAACGATTGATTTTAAATGCAATTTCTTAGTAGTCACCATCGGAAACCCTTCCGCCAAATTAAATCGCGTTTGGTAGCCGAAGACAGCTTTCGTCCCCGTTCCCGTTCTATCCGACTTTTCAGTACCGTTGTCGAGGATGTGTTTTAATAAATCGTGGTATTGTTTCATTTAAAATTCAATGTCTTTTTTATCCAATTTAGGTTGATTGAAGTTGGCTTTTTAAGTCCATTAAAAGTTTTTGATATAAAAAGCAGTTTTGAAAACTTCTATTACTGTCCAATAAATGTGTTTCGTAGTTTTTACTGCTTAAAAATGTATGATAGTTTTTAGCTCGTTCTGAATCTTGATCTAATTTGAATTTATCAAATTTCGATTTACAAATAGGGTCTCCAATAGCCTGCATTAAAGGAATAACAAACCTCCTTTTCAAGCCATCTTTACCTTGAAAAAATAGAAAAGCGGTCTCTTTGTTCAAGCCCAAATTCTCTAATCTCTTTTTAAAATGTTCAAAATCAACCGATTCATATTGATTTAAAAACGGCTGAATCCAATATTTTAACCCTGAAATCAATGAATTTAAGTCCCTTTCAGCATCTTCAATTTTAATAAAACCTGCTTGCTTTACACATTCATGAATAAATAATTGTCCGTCTTTAAGTTTTTCAGAACAAAGCAGCAAATCATAAATACCCGCCGAATATCTTTTGAAATAATCAACAAAATCGAATTCCACCTCCTCAGTATCAATGGCTTTTTCAAGCACATTTTTAATACCATCTGGATAAGAAATATAATTTTCAAAAGAATAACTATATGTTTGAAAAATATAAGGCTTGACCAACTGTTGACTTTCAAGTAGGTAATCATAATCACTATCTACACAAATAATGAAATCAGAAGCAGTAAAAGGCGAATAATACTTAATTAAAGCAGATTTACCAGTTGTATCATACGTTGGATGATTGACAAAAGGAAATATTTCGTATTCACCTTTCATCACTTCATCAAGTATAAAAGTCCAAAAAGGCTTATCAGCTGTGTCCTCAACAAGTACAACTTTTTCAATCCGCAAGAAGAATACCTTATCTTTCATTCTCTGTACATCCTCCTCAAGGCTCATTCCTCTACTCATGCACAGCCTCCTTTTCCTTTACAATATCCTCAATCCAGAACACTTTATCTCTCCAACCATGATTAAAAATACTCGGCGAATGAGTCGCTATTATCAATTGGCAATTAGGGTTCAACGTCCTTAATATTTCAATTAACTCATATTGCCAGCGAAGATGAAGTGAAATTTCAGGTTCATCCATTAATAAAATGGAGGGCTTTTCATCTTGGTTTAATACAGTTAAAAGTATAAGAAGCAATTGTTTTTCTCCAGATGATAATTCATAGGTTTTTATTTGTTTATCTCCAAGTAAAAAAGTTATTCCATTTTCATTTTCATCTAAAATTTTACCTGTTTTAGAAAAAAGATGATTAACTATCTGAATAAAATATTTTCTTTTAGCAAATACTATATCAACATCTTGCTTTTTATTGATTATCTTTTTTGATAAATCTAACTGGTAACTAATAAAATTTACAATCTCTTTTTGCAAATAGAAATCAAGCTCAGTATTTAATTCTGTACTAAATTTCTTATCTAATTCACTGATTTCAGAAATTGAGTCAAAAGTTGTTATTAATGAAATATTTAAATAAAATAATGATGATTTTAAAATCTTATTAAATCCTGTTTCAGGATTATATATAGTCTCAATACTGTCTTTATCATTAAATTGAATTTTTAAAGAATTAGATTTTCTTAGAATTAACCCTTGCTTAGTTTCTGCTTCAAACATAAATCTATTGA
>JAYTON010000635.1:0-3494 GCA_043747725.1 Saprospiraceae bacterium | reverse complement strand
AAAGCACTGAGCATATCGCTGAACGCTGTTTGTTTCAATCCGAAATTTTGTATCGGGTTATCGGTCATCTTCTTGACAATTTTATAATCACTTATTATTTAAAACGTGACTTTTTATTTTAGGACTTCATTAACTTTTATAGTGCATACTATATGAGTGTCGTGCTACGGCATCTCAAATTTAAATAAGTTTCTGAAAATCATTGTTTTATAAATTAAAAAATAAAAATTTTAAGATATTTTAAATAAAATCTACCTAAAAATGTCACGAATACTGAGGGGGTAGATTATATAATCGTAAGCCTGAATTTAAAAAATGATGAATGATAAATGATGAATGATAAATTGGACATTGGACTTTTAGTTAAAATTAACCCTTTTATATTTCACTCTTCCTTCGGAAATTCATCATTCATCATTTATCATTCATCATTAAAAAAGAAGCTGTCTCAAAAACCGAAAAAATTAAGTTGAAAATTAAAAATAAAAAAAATAAAAAAAATTGTCACGCCGAAACACTTTAGAGATTATATAATCGAAAGCCAAAAGGAAACAAAAATTAAATATTAAAAAGTTCCAAACAACAATCAAATTTATTCATCACATGCTTTTGAAGCCCAAAAATGACCGCCCCAGAAAACACATTTTTTTTTACGACAATGAATTTTTAATCACATGAACATTTTTTTAAAACAATTTTTTTTTAACAACAAATTATAATCACATTTTAAAATTTAAACTACAATGAAAAAAGTATTCTTTATTGCAGCAATGGCTTTCGTAGCCCTTTTCACAACTAACTCAGCTAAGGCTACAACTACTGTAACTGAAAACGCTGAAACCCTCACAACTCGCACTGAAACACCGATGACTATTCTCGGCGAAGACATGCTCAAAATCACCATCACTATCCACTTCAAAAGATTTGATTTAACCATCGAAATTGAATGTATGACAGCCGGCGGCGGCGGCAATAATGGCGGCGGCACAATTGAAGCAGACGGTTCAGTCGAAGGCAATATGTTGAAAATCCAATTGCCAGATACTAAAAACCGTGATTTAGCAGGTGCAACCAGCTACAGAATTGTGAAAGGCGGTATTTTCAAATTGCCGAACGGTGAATGGCTGATTGTCAAAGAAGGTCAAATGTTGTCTCCTACGGCAGCCGGAACACTCGCTTGCCCCGTGCAAAAACACAACAAAACAGGTCATGTAACCTTGATAAAATAACCTCCTTAAATACCCAAAAACGATTTCAGCAAATTAAACCCTATGCTAACGAGTCGGTTGCCGTCAATAATACTGATGCAACCGACCTTTTTTTGAAAAAAATCCTATGAATCTATAAAATATATGAACTATGAAAACATATCTCATCATCGGCATTATAACCATTTTGATACCCCTCAGTTGCTTCGTCCCGCGCAATGACATGTTTGCTCAAAAAATTACTGAAGTGAGCGATGTCATGAATAATATCCGCGAAGATAGTACATTGGGTTTGGTAACGGGCGTCAGTATCGGCTTGGATTTCTCAACGCTTTCGATGATTAATCCACGTCCCAACGACGGTCAGAACACCACCAATATAGGCGGTTTAGTCAGCATTTTTTGCAATAATACAGGAAAACAGAGCATTTTTGACAATAAATTCAACTTTCAATTATCGGCTCAACGCACTGGCTCCACGGGTCAACCGTTCGTCAAAACGGCAGATATTTTTCAAGCCACCTCTTTGTATGGTCGTAAATTGAAAGGCAAATTATACCTTTCAGCCATGGCTGATTTAAGAACTCAATTCTTTTTCACGTATGGCAACGGCTTTTTAAGCTCCAATCATGGCGAGTATGACGTGAGTTCCGAACCATTTTCGCCTGCTACTCTCAAGCTCATGCCCGGCTTATTGTACCGCCCTAATAGTGATGTAAAATTTCTATTTTCAGTTATTTCATCCAAATTAGTCATCGTAGCAAACGATTATTTAGCTGCAAAAGGTGATAGTACTGAGGGGGTCGGCGTATTAGGAAATCCCAATAACGGGAACGGTAATTTTAAGAATGTAGATGCTCAATGGGGTGCTGAATTGAGGGGCGAAATAACTAAAAAGCTGTTTAAAGAGCGTGTTATTGTATCGAGTGTGATAGATTTATACTCCAATTACTTGAAGAATCCTGAAAATGTGGCGTTTGAATGGTATAATTCAATTGATTTTGTCATTTTCAAAAACCTCTCTGTCAATCTAAAATCTGATTGGTTTTACGACCATAATGTATTGGTAAACGTGGGCGGCGACCCCACTCATTTAGGGCGGCGGATGTCTATTCGCAACGCGGCATTTCTAAAATTTAATGCGCTTTTTTAGGTTTACAAATAGGTTATTCTTTTTTTTAAAACACATAGGTCACATAGGATACATAGAAAAAACTATGTATCCTATGTGACCTATGTGTTTTAAAAAAAATTCAAGGCTCTAAAATCTAATCTCTATTTTCTAATATCAACTTAATACAGTTTTTTTTAACTTGCGTCATCTTGTTTTTATTAAAAATAAAACCTATAAATCATGTCAATTGAAAAAACCAACCGCCGCGATTTCCTAAAGCTATCTTCATTAGCTGGTTTAGGGCTTGTTTTACCTGAAAAAACGCCCGTTTTAACGCTTGATACTGAGGGGGTAGTTGCCGCCAAATTACCTAAAGATAAAGTCCGTATCGGTTTTATCGGTACTGGTATGCGAGGTAGAAACCATGTCGAGCAAATCCTCCTTCGCGCGGATTGCGAAGTCATTGCTATTTGCGATATTGACCCTAATGTTTTGGTTGAAAGTCAAAAAATGATAGAAAAAGCGGGTAAAAAGAAAGCTGCCCAATACGGCGAAAAAGGTGAAAAAGACTATCGCCGTATGCTCGAAAAAGAGCAACTCGACGCTGTTATCATCGCCACGCCTTGGGAATTTCATTCGGAACAAGCCATCGCCTGCATGAAAAAAGGCATTTATGTTGGCAGTGAAGTGTGCGGCGGTTTCTCTATTGATGAATGCTGGGAACTCGTGAATGCCCATGAAGAGACCGGCACGCACCTATTTTTCCTTGAAAATGTCTGCTATCGCCGTGATATTATGGCAGTGATGAATATGGTTCGACAAAATATGTTCGGCGAATTGATGCACTTGGAAGGCGGCTATCAGCATGATTTGCGCGAAGTCAAATTTAATGACGGGGTGCAGCCCTACGGTGGCGGCGTTGAGTTCGGCGACAAAGGGTATAGCGAAGCCAAATGGCGCACCAACCATTCCGTTCATCGCAACGGCGACCTCTACCCGACTCACGGGGTTGGACCGGCGGCGATGATGGTGGATATTAATCGAGGCAATCGCTTTTTATTCCTCACTTCTACCAGTTCAAAAGCGCGGGGTTTGCATAATTATATTGTCAATCATCCGAAAGGTGGTAAATCACACCCCAATGCAGAAATTGAATTTAAGCTTGGCGATAT
>JAYTON010000634.1:0-5716 GCA_043747725.1 Saprospiraceae bacterium | reverse complement strand
CGGTATCGTTTACGCCTCATGTATTGCTTTAGTGCAGAAAGATTATAAACGCTTAATCGCTTATTCTTCTATTGCCCACGTGGGGTTGATTTCCGCAGGTATTTTTTCGATGAATACTGAGGGGTTGACTGGTGCTATGATTCAAATGGTGGCACATGGTATCAATGTCGTCGGTTTGTTCTACATCGCTGAAATCATTTTTAATAGAACTAAAACAAGAGAAATCGCGAGTTTAGGCGGTATCCGTAGCGTTGCCCCTACTTTCGCATTGCTTTTTTTAATCATTTTATTGGGTTCGGTGGCATTGCCTTTGACCAATGGATTCGTAGGCGAATTCCTTCTTTTGAATGGATTATATCAGTATGCTGCTATGAAAAGTGGTCTTTGGGTCTTAGTTTTAGCTGGTTTGACGGTCATTTTGGGTGCAGTATATATGTTGCGCAGCTATCAGACTATGATGTTGGGCGAAACCAATAAAAATACTGAGGGGTTCTCTGATTTGGATTTGAATGAGAAAATAATGCTCATCACTATTTCTGCTTTGGTGCTTATTCTGGGTGTTTATCCAAAACCATTGATTGATATTGTTACTCCCGCTATTCAAGAAGTGTTGAAAGCATTTCAAGCGGGGTTAATTGGGTAATGCATGTAGCGCGGAACTCCAGTTCCGAATTTATCATTGCTTACTTTGAAAAAAGTGGAACTGTAATTCCGAAATACGATTTTATACAAACTCGGAAATACAATTCCGTCTTAAAATTGAAAACTTAGATGATGTCGGAACTGGAGTTCCGCGTTACAAATATTTTTTTTATGAAAGAACTTATTACGCTGTCTCTAACCGGCATTTTTGTAATGCTGGCGGATATGTTCAACCTTCGGAAACTGGTTTTTCCGTTGGTGTTGCTTGGTTTGGCTATGACTATATCATGGTGTATTTTTGATTGGAACATCAATCAAGGCATATTCGGCATGATGAAAATTGACAATTATGCGCTGGCATTCCTTGCAGTCATGTGCAGCGTGGCGTTGCTTTGGTTGGTTATGTCTGAGGATTATTTCAGTAAAATGATTGTCTCTACTGACCGTTACGCGCTGGTTATGTTCGCATTAGTGGGTGCCTTGGTGATGGTTTCTTATACCAATTTGGTGATGTTGTTTTTGGGTATCGAAATCCTATCTGTTTCCATGTATGTTTTAGCGGGTAGCAATAAAACTGATTTGAGTTCCAATGAATCGGCTCTGAAATACTTTTTGATGGGTGCGTTTGCTTCAGGTTTCCTTTTATTTGGTATTGCATTGATATATGGTATGAGTGGCTCATTTGATTTGATGCCGATTCGGGCAGCTGTCGGTAAAGCGACTGAGGGAACTACAGGTTTGCTCACTGTCGGTATTATTATGATTTTAATTGGTTTAGGCTTCAAAATAGCGGCTGCCCCTTTTCATTTTTGGGCACCCGATGTCTATCAAGGCGCACCAACGCCTATCACAGCATTTATGGCAACCATCGTCAAAACGGCGGCTTTTGCTGCGCTTTATCGCCTTTTTGTTACCAGTTTCCCGGGTGCTACCAATATTTGGGCAGATATTATTGCAGGTATGATTGTTCTTTCGCTTTTAATGGGTAATGTTATCGCTGTTTTGCAAAGGGATATTAAGCGGATGCTCGCATTCAGCTCCATTTCTCATGCGGGTTACATGCTATTTGCTGTATTATGCTTAAATGCGGATTCAGATAATTCTATTCTTTACTATACCGCCGTTTATTCTATTTCGACAATATTAGCCTTTATGATACTCTATATTGTCTCTGAAAAAACAGGTTCTACGGAAATAAAAGCGTTTAACGGCTTAGGCAAAAAGAATCCGAATATGGCAGCGGCTATGACGGTTGCGCTCCTTTCTATGGGTGGTATTCCGCCTTTAGCTGGTTTCATGGCGAAGTATTATATATTTGCGAACGCTATTTCAGAAGGCTTTTTGGGTTTAGTGATATTCGCTATCCTTATGTCATTGGTGGGCGTCTATTATTACTTTAAAATCATCATTGCTATGTATTTTAATGATGAACTTCATGCAAATGACCCTGTACACTCCATTGCAGATTCCAATATTACCCCCCTCAGTATTCAAGCCAATCCGCTTCAAAATATGCTGATTTTGCTGTGTTGTTTGCTGTTATTGGTGTTGGGCATTGCTCCTCAGTTGATTTATAACCTTTTGTAATATCAATAAAATAATTCTAAACATCAAAAATGTCGATGTGACTGTGAGTCACGCCGACATTTTTACTTACTTTATCGTCCGAATATCATATTTTCCGCTTGTGGCGCATACTTTATTGTCAGCGTATAGTGTTTTCTGTTGGTGGCTCGTATTTGCTGTCTGCACAACGTGTTTTTCTTCCGTAATTCATACTTTATTGTCCATTCAAGAAAAATATAGACAATTTACACATTTATTCGCTATTTTTTCTTCCATTTCTTCCAAAATTTCCAGCCATCGTCTTTAAAATAGCGACCAGCAAGTACGTAGCGCACCGATACGCCCGTGTGCCATTCAAAACCTTTGCCGCCATTACCGCCGAGCCGAATAGTGGGTTTTATATCAGCCGAGAGATTGAGTTTCCTTGCAATTGTCAGCTCCAAGCCCATAATAGGACTCAGACCGTAGGGATTTGTGGGTTGTGTAATCAAATTATCGTCTTGATGAATCCAAGTTTTGTAGAAGCCACCACCGAGGTAAAAATTCAAGCCGCGTGTTAAAAGACTGGTGTGGTGCTCGTATAACACATTGAGTGTCAAGTCTTTATTGCTTGAAGACAAAATCCCTTCAACTGTGCCATGAACAACGACTTGCTGTTGAACAGTGATGCCCAAACCGTCGCCCAAACGCACGCCCAACGCTGTGCCGTATGATTGAGCATTTAAACCGTTGCCAAACAGGCAGATCATTGCCACGAGTGAACCGAATTTGAGGGGAGAGAATAGAAACTGAATAAAAGTTGGTAAAAGTTGATTTTTGAATCTTTTCATTGTAAAATGAATTTTGTTTGTATGAAAAAACGTCCTTACAAAGGATTTATTTCTAAAATACTAGGCGAATGAATTTAAAGTTGTGTTAATATCCTAATTTCGCCCAAATTTACGTGGCAAGATGATGAATCGACTGAAAATATTAGGGCGTTTTCTCAAATATTATGTGCGAGCGAGAACAAAATACAGCGTCCACTCACCTTTCGTATTTGAGTTCGTGAATGCAGTGCTCGAAGATGAAAGACGCTTCTATGCGTTTCAACAAGCGGAAATACTGAGAGGTCGGTTGTTGGATAGCGATGAATTGGTAGAAGTGACGGATTTGGGTGCAGGGTCGCATATAGATAGGAATAAAAAGCAGCGGCGAGTTGGCTCTATTGCCACTTCTGCCCTATCGCCCGTCTTTCAGTGCGAATGGTTATTTAAAATTTGCAATACTTATAAACCTTTGAAAATCATAGAGTTAGGTACATCATTGGGCGTATCAACACTCTATTTGACTGAGGGGTCTCCTAAAAATGCAGAAATCTTGACGCTCGAAGGCTCGCCAGCCATCGTGCAGGTTGCGCAACGAAATTTCCTTTGGTTTTACGATGCCTTCAAAAAATATGGCTTGCGTTTTCATAATACGGAGACTTTAAATTTGAGTTATTACGAAAAGAATATTACTACTGACTTTAATCATCATAAAATTAAAATCATAGAAGGCAATTTTGATAAAACCTTACAAATTGCGCTCACTCAGTTAGTTACACTTGATTTATGTTTTATAGATGGCAATCATCGCTTCGAGCCGACGGTTCAATACTTTGAACAGTGCCTCGCTCATACGCACCCACAATCCATCCTAATTTTTGATGATATTCATTGGTCTGAAGAGATGGAACAGGCTTGGGCAACCATTCAAGCACACCCCTCAGTCAGGCTGACGATTGACCTCTTCTGGTGCGGCATAGTCTTTTTTAGAAATGAAAATAAGGAACAGGAGTATTTTTCACTAATAAAAGCAGCATGGAAACCTTTTTCTTGGGGATTTTTTAATAGTTAAGAGTTGTGAGTTGACAAAATGAAACGCTTCAAAGTTTTGCACAACAGACAATTCTAATACCATAAATTATGATAAAAAATGAGCAATTATGCTTTATTTCCTAATCAAACCTTAACTTTCGACCTCAATCAAAAGACTCTTTAATGGAAAAGCATAAACTCCTCGATGTCAAAGACTTAATCGTTCAATTTGAAACCGAAAGCGGTACGGTCACGGCGGTAAATAGCATTAGTTTTACCTTGCATAAAGGTGAAACTGTTGGAATAGTGGGCGAATCAGGTTCTGGCAAATCAGTGACTTCACTGAGTATCATGCGCTTAATCAATGAGCCGCCGGGGAAAATTGCAGGTGGACAAATTCTATATTATCCACCTTCTGATGGTAAAAAAGGGTCAAATACTCAGGGGAGTAACCCTGTTAATTTGTTAACATTAAAAGAAGAAGACATGCGTGGCTATCGAGGCAATGAACTCGCCATGATTTTTCAAGAGCCGATGACTTCGCTCAATCCCGTTTATACCTGCGGTAACCAAGTGATGGAAGCCATTTTGACCCATCAAAATATATCTAAAAGTGCTGCAAAGAGCCAAACCATAGCTCTTTTTGAAAAAGTAAAACTGCCCGACCCCGAGCGGGCTTTCCGTAGCTATCCTCATCAACTCAGTGGTGGCCAAAAACAACGTGTGATGATTGCGATGGCAATGTCATGCAACCCCTCAGTATTGATTGCCGATGAACCCACCACCGCCTTGGATGTCACCGTTCAGAAGACTATTTTAGAGTTAATGAAGGATTTGCAGCGTGAAATGGATGCTGCGATTGTCTTCATTACGCATGATTTGGGTGTGATAGCAGAAATTGCCGACCGCGTCATAGTCATGTATAAAGGCAGCATTGTTGAAGAAAATACGGTTGAAAATATCTTTAAAAACCCTCAACACCCTTATACCAAAAGCCTTTTGGCCTGTCGTCCGCCTTTGGGCGATAGATTGCGGCGGCTACCAGTTGTGGCTGATTTTATGGAAGTGAGTAAAAATGCGGACGGCAGTATTAAAATAATAGAGAAAATGGATACCGTTGCGCATATATTAAATGCTGTGAAAATTCCGCCCGCTGAGACTGAAATGCGGTTGCAAAATTTGATGAAAAATGAGCCTATTTTGCAAATAAAAAATCTCAAAACATGGTACCCAAGTAAGAAGAATTTCTTTGGAAAAACGATAGAATTTGTCAAGGCAGTGGATGATGTGAGCTTCGATGTTTACCCGGGAGAGACTTTGGGTTTGGTTGGTGAATCAGGCTGTGGTAAGACAACTTTAGGGCGTACTATTCTCAAATTGGCTCCCGCTACTGAGGGGTCTATATTTTACAAAGGAAAAGATTTAACCAAGCTTAACTCTTTGGAAATGAAGGAGTTACGGAAAGACATTCAAATAATATTTCAAGACCCGTATTCATCTTTGAATCCTCGCATGACCATTGGCTCAGCCATTATGGAGCCGATGCAAGTTCATAATTTGTATAAAAATGATGCTGAACGCAAGGCGAAAGTCATCGAATTACTTGAAATCGTTAGCTTGGATGCGGCATATTTTAATCGCTATCCGCATGAGTTTAGTGGCGGACAACG
>JAYTON010000633.1:0-3022 GCA_043747725.1 Saprospiraceae bacterium | reverse complement strand
TTCTAAAGTTAGAGCTACAAACGGTTTAATTACTCACATCTTTGGGGCTATCGCTACCGCTTTACTTTTTTGGCTCTTTTAACCCAATATTCGCATTATTTACAAGTAATGCGAATAATGGGTTAAAAAAGTACATATGACGCTCCGTGGCACGAAGGCGGTAAAACGACTTCTGAAAATTGCCAAATGTTATGTAAAAACGACAATAGAACTAAATCGGGAAAATAAAATACTGAGGGGGTAATAACAAGCAGTGTACTATTGTAGTTTTGAGTATATTTGCATCATAAGCCGCATTTCGATTTGTTTACTTGTATTTTATTCAATTATAATATTCGATTTTAAATGGACAAACTAAAATTATGGTGGTCATTTGATCATCATAAATTACGCTTCTTTGGATTTGTGTATGCCTTGATGGCTGGCATTAAATGGCTTCAACTTATTACATTCAATCCGTCGGGAAGTAATAATTTTAAAATTTTTCGCTATTCTTTTTTTCATCTGATTCATCATCAACCGCTTTATATAGCTTATCCAACAGAGCATTTTGACTATTTCTTTTATCATCCAGTTTTCTCTTTGCTTTTTGCACCTTTTGCTTTAATGCCGGAAAAGTTAAGTTTGGTGCTTTGGCTATGTTTTTTGACTGTTGTATTCTTTGAAGCGGTTATTAAAATACCTTTTAAGAATCATTTCTTATGGGTATTTTTAGTATTAGCCATTTTTGAGTTCTCAAAAAATATAGGTCATGCTCAACCCAATATTTTGAATTGTGCTTTGATGTTGTTTGCTTTTTTTAGTTTTGAAAAAAACAACCTTCGAATAGCCGCTTTTTTATGTGTGTTGCTTTTTTGTATTAAGGGGTTCGGGGCTATTGTCGGCATAATGTGCTTTTTATATCCTAATACTTGGAAAACAATTATTTACAGTTTATTGTTTTTTATTGTTCTGTCGCTTTCGCCTTTATGCGTTTTGACTTTTCAGGAATTGGGTCAACATTATCTCGATTGGTTGAAGATACTGAGGGGTAGCGACATTGTAGAGACATTAAGTTTAGCGGGTTTTATGAAATTCACGCTTCATTGGCAACAGGGAGAGCCGCTTTTAATGAGCGTGGGTATAACAATATTATTAGTATCTTGGCTATCTGTTTTTATTCGTCGTCAATCATTAACTGTTGAGAATCGCCTTGTTTTTTTTAGCTTTTTATTGTTATGGGTTGTTGCCTTCAATCGGGCTACTGAATCGCCTACCTATTTGTATGCCGTAGTAGGTGCGCTTATTTTGTATCATTTTGGCAAGCCTAATAAATTGTGGACGATTATTTTTTGTATTTGTTTCTATATTATTACTATTTTGCCAACTGATTTATCAATACCTATTTTACGAGAGTGGGATAGGCAATATTTTTTTCGTCCTTTGTTTTTACTACCTTTTATATTTTTTGCACTTCGCCAATTCATATTTGAGGTCAAGTCTTATTCTAAAATGCAACAAACCCTCAATAAATCTAATAAAATTCAGTTATAACAACATACAGCCTAAACCAGATATATGAATAGACTTATTACAATAAACGTCATTTTACCCGTTTATAATCCGCCTCCTGATTGGGAAATACTGACCTTAGCATCGTGTTATTTTATTAGAGAAAAAGCACCACTTTATGATTGGCAATTTCATTTCGTCAATGATGGCTCTACCAATGATGACCAGACATTCAATAAGCTACGCGATATAAAACTGCATTTCATTCACTTGCATGAATATGCCGAAAATAAAGGTAAAGGGTTTGCTGTGCGTTATGGTTTTCAAAAAGCAAGATCTGCAACTTTGTATATGTACAGTGATTGGGATTTTCCTTTCGGTGAGAGTGTACTGATTGAGGCAATTAAGAAGCTGAATCATTGCGATATTGTTGTGGCAAATCGTGGTAAGGCTTATTATGCACATCTCCCAATAGCCCGTCAGACCTTAACGCAAATACAGCGAGTTATTAATTTATACGCTTTAAAATTAAAACAAATTGATACACAGGCGGGCTTCAAAGCCTTTAATCATACAGGTAAGGCTTTGTTTATGGAAACAACCATCAATGAATTTCTTTTTGATACCGAATTTATTGCCATAGGGCAAAATGCAGGTTTAAATATGGATAGTATTGATGTTAGGTGTCGAAAAGATATAACATTTACGAACTTTCGTTCGACTACTTTATTAAAAGAATTAGCGAATATGCCTAAAATTTTTCTCGCTCGATATGCTCGACAATATACCTTTGATTCTGACTATAGACTTAGAAGAGTTTGATATTCCTTTAGAATATGGGCAATCTATTGACCTCACTGAGCAAATGGCTGTTTCTTATGAAGGTCTTAAAAGGATATTGCCCATTTTAGAAAAACACCATGTAACGGCTACTTTCTTTACAACGGCTCATTGGGCAGAGCATTATCCAAAAATGGTGTATTCTCTTGCTCAAAAACATGAAATAGCCTCGCACGCTTATTTTCATAGTAGTTTTGATGAAAAAGACTATGCGTTATCAAAAAAAACATTGGAAAATATCACACAACAAACTATTTATGGATTCAGAATGCCCCGCTTACGTCCTGTTAATTTTGAAAGTTTGAAAAAAGTAGGCTATCTGTATGATGCTTCCATGAATCCCACTTATTTACCCAGACGCTACAACAACCTTTCGCAACCTATCCGTCCGTATCATAATGGGAAAATATTTATTTTACCAAGTTCTGTTACCCCTATTTTAAGAATACCGCTTTTTTGGCTTTCTTTTAAAAATCTTCCCAATAGTATCAATCGCTTTTTATTTAAGCACATACAACACAATGGTGTTTTTGTTTTTTATATCCATCCTTGGGAGTTTGCTAATATAGATAAATACCATTTGCCTAACTATATTAAAAGACCTAATAGTGACGCTTTGGTACAAAAATTAGATGATTTTTTAAGTTTTATTGCGCCATTTGGTCATTTTTCAACTTGTAAAGATTTTTTT
>JAYTON010000632.1:0-7893 GCA_043747725.1 Saprospiraceae bacterium | reverse complement strand
CCAAAGACTCCGATTTGATAGCCAAATCGTATGTCATTCATTTTTTAGAAGATTTTTTAGGCGAAAAGTTCTTAGAGATACCTGAATCTCAAGGTATCAAAACTTTGCTTGAAAAATCGAAACGAGGCTTGAATTTTGGGGCAAAAACCATGAAGAAAGTAGCCCCTAAAATTAAAAATCTACCCAATTTGGTAGGCATCAATCGCTTGATGGAATTGATGTCAATCCTCACTATTTTGAGCGAGAGCGAAGATATGCAAGAGCTGACCACGAACCCTATGTCGCTCCAAAACGAAGTAGATTCTGACCGCATCAACGGCGTTTTTTCGTATGTCATGCAGCATTATCAGCAGGAAATAAACTTGTCGGATATTGCCAAACGCGCAAATATGAGTGAATCTGCTTTCAGCCGCTATTTCAAAAAGCGGACACGTCGCACTTTTTCTAATTTTATCACCGAAATACGTCTCGAACACGCTTGTAAACTTCTGTTAGAAGATAAAATGAGCATTTCCGCTATTGCGATGGAAAGTGGTTTTAACAATCTTTCCAATTTCAACAGGCAATTCAAAATGGTGAAAAATACGACACCTTTGGCATATAGAAATAGTTTTTTAACTTAGTCGTATTGTGGCTCGGACTTTAGTCCGTAAAGCCAATAAATTAATATTCACAACAATGAGTAATTTTTACTTAATTTTTAAGTAAAATCTAAACAAAAATTAAGTAAAAATCACTCAAATTTATATTCTGGGTCAATCGCCCTTATTTTTTCTTTCCTATTTTCTATTTCCGAATTGTAATGATGGTTGATAGGTTCAAACTGCTCTGCGTATTGGAGTATAATCTCGCGTTTCACCAAACCTCGGAGATATTCGTTTTTTCTAAAGTCTTCGATGGTCTTTCCGTCGGCTCTTTTATCACCCATACTTCTGAAAAGTCCTTTAATTTTCTCAATTGCCGTCTCTGTTACTGAGGGGTCATTCTGGGTAATTTCTCGGATAGTATCATTCACATTTTGGGCATATTGGTCTAAAATCAGATTATAATCTACCACAAGTGCCGCCACCTTTTGTTGCTTCTGTTTTTTAGCTGTTTTTTTCTCATTCAGGACTTGTTCAGCGGTTTTATGCCCCTTTGACAGGGCATCTAGAAAAACACCCGCTGGATTGGTCGCTTTGCCCGATTTAATGCGCTGCTTGGTAAACTCGACCGCTAAGTCAATATCTTGAGCTGTTTTGTTTGGCAATCGCTTCAAAAATTCGTCTTTCTGAATACCCCACCAATCGTTTAAGCGTTCAAAATAAAGCTTTTCAAGGTCTTCATTGATTACCATCGGTATCACAATAGGCTGTTTTACTGACGGAGTGTCCATGAATTTTTCGCTATTGTCCAAAATAGTAATGGGTTCGTCAACCTTCTTTTTTCTAATCGTGAATTTGAGTGCCACCACTTTCCTGCCCTGTTTAATCTTCTCCGGTTCATCCACCAGAAGGTCGGAATATTGGTTAATATCGCGGATAGCAGGTTTCACAAACCATTTAAAAAAATCGGCAAACAGCGAGTATTCCGTTTCCATTTCCAAAATGCGCTTCATTTGGTCAATACTCATAGTCCTATCCCCTATTCGCTCGTATTGCTTCAATAATTCGTACAATCGCAAGGCAGAAGCACCCAATTTTGCTACACTTTGGATGTTATACGCTGTAAAATTTTGCTGTAATTGCAGCAATAATGGCTTCATTTCAGGCTCAACCGTGATGTCAATATACTCTTGCTGCTCCACACCCTCCCCTATTTGCCCCTCTTTTAGGTAATTGACAGAGCGGATAATGTGGAAAGCCGTTTCACGTTCAAAACCTTTGTCAGACGAAGCAATATAGAATTTTTTTTGCATCAGACTCTTAGCCGCTTCTCGTAAAAGACTGTAAGATTGGTTGGATTTGAGCCCAAAAATCTTGATAACATCGCGATACCACACTCGATAAGTCTTAAAATCGACATCATCTTTCCGAATATTTGACAGCACCGTGAGGAACATACGGGATTCCCAAACATCAAACTTATAGCGAGCTTCGATGAGTTGATTCGATTTCTTGATGATTTTGAAATCGGTATTTACCTTGCTATGACTGTTTTTCACTGTTTAATCTCGTTTATTCAATTATGAGCAAAATGGGAATATACCTCATTTATTATGAGTTAATTAGGGTAGTTATAGAATTTCAATTTGGAATATGAGTATTTTGGGAATAAAAGTAGCAAACTATGAGTAAAATAGGAAACAATATCCAATAAAAAGCATCAATTCCTAAGATTTATTCCCAATTTACTCATAATTAAGAAAACTCAAACCATTCCTCTCCCCACTTCCCAATTTACTCCACAAATATTCCCAATATGCTCATAATATCTCCCAATTTACTCATAGTATTTCCTAAATACCTCCATAGATGCTCCCAATTTACTCGTCTTTAATCCCAATTCACTCATAGTTAATAGCGGAAAATATTGATAATCAATGAGTTATGGAGTTATAAAACAATAAAAGAAATAAAAAAGTTAAAAAGAAAAACATCAACATAATTTGATGATGACTGTTTTTTAAAAATATTTTTAAAAGAAATTTACTTTTGGATTGTTATACTGAGGGGTGTTATTTTAAGTGTTTGTTTTTTCCGCAATTTTCAAAGCTCTTCTTAACATTCATGAGTCCCTTATGGAATTTTGCCATTAACTTTTGGGCAAGGTCAATTAGTTCTATTCTTTCAAGCGGCTAAGTCGCAAAATATTTGTAGCCCACAAGCATAATCCCATTTAAAGGTGTAGCGCACCGAAATATTATCGGCATTACCCCCTCAGTAAATTGGTTAAAATGAGTGATAATTACTTAGATTTTACTCAAATTTTAAGTGATTTCTACTCATTTTATGTATTTTAACTCACAGCAAGTTGATATTTATTCCTCCCCCATGTCTTTCCTCACCAAGCCCGTCAAATAGTTTTTAATAGAATAACCTTTCAGTTTGACTTTATCATTCATCATGTCGAATAAGTAAGTTGGCATATCAAAATTAACGCGTTTTGTCGTGCCGACATTTTCGGTACTGCGCATTTTGGTGATGATTTTTTGTGCAAAATCTTCGGCGTCCTGTATTTGCGGTGTACCTTCTTCGGTCTTCAAGATGCTTTTCTTAGGCGTGATTTTTAAATCTTTTTTCATGATAATTTATAATTTTTAGCTGCTGAACTTCTTAATTGATTTTTTAATAATAATTACAAAATGAGTGAAAACTACTTAAATTTTAAGTAATTTTTGTTTAAATTTTAATTAAAAATTACTCATTAATACTAACACCTCGTCTGTTAACTCGTTGAATTCGTCTTTGGCTTTTCTATCGCGCCCTTCTACCACGCCTAAGCCTTCTACAGCTGTTTCGACATAAGCAGTGCGGTTGCCCAATTGGGTTTTCAATATCGGGACGTCATACGCCTGCACGGCATCAATGATGGCTTTGTAAACCCGCAATTTATCGTTCGAGCGATTCATCACAATGTGCGTAGAGACCTTTTTGCCGCCATATGCGAGGCGATTGCCATTTATCTCCTCCAACTTCTCAAAAAAGTTCTCAAACGCCCTGTAATCGTAAATACTGGGCGTAATCGGAATGAGCAGAATATCGGCGGTAATGATGGCGCGTTCGGTGATTTCAGACACATGCGGCGTTCCGTCAATGATGACCACATCGTAGCGGCTTTTTAGGCGTTCGATTTCGCTGGTCAATTGCTTTTCTGTGATACCAAAAACCGAAATTTCAGGCTTATCGGGTGGGCGAGAGCCTGACCACTCAGAGGCTGACCGTTGCTTGAGGTCGGTGTCAATGATGCAAACGGATTTGCCGCGCTGACTGAGGGCTGCCGCTAAGTTGGTGGCAATAGTTGTTTTGCCAACCCCGCCTTTTAAATTTGTAATGGCAATTTTCATAATCGGATTAAATTTGGTGCAAGATACAGTCAATGATTAAATTTTACTCATTTTTTATTTAAAAATTGTATAGTTTTTAATCATTTGAGATTTGATTGGGGTGTGATGGGACGCTGATTTGACTGATGCGACTGATTATACTCATTTTTCCCAAAAGTAAAACACCTGTACGAAATGTAGAAAAATCACTGTAATCAGTCGCATCAGTCAAATCAGCGTCCCATCGCACCCAATCCACTTTTGTTGGGAACGTTCCCGACATCGTTTGCGTAGATTAATCAGATTAATTAAGATACTTATTTGGTTTACAAAAGATAAAACTTTACGTTTGTAATGAATTATAACTGTTTTTTAGAATATTATTTTGAAAAAAAACATTAAAAAAAATTAGCACACGATATGAATTTATTCAATTTGAAAGGCAAAACAGCATTGGTAACGGGCTGTAATAAAGGCATTGGCAAGGCAATGGCAATTGGATTGGCAGAGGCTGGCGCGGATATTATCGGCGTGTCAGCAACAATTGAATTGCAAGGCAGTGAGATTGAAAAAGCGGTGGTGCAAACAGGTCAAAAATTCAAAGCCTATCAAGCGGACTTTTCAGATCGCCCAAGTTTAATGAGATTCATTGAAAATGTTAAATCCGATTTTCCTCGAATAGATATACTTACCAATAATGCGGGCATGATTCTCAGAAAACCGGCTGCAGAACATCCCGATGAATATTGGGATAAAGTGCTGGCGGTGAATCTTGATGCACCGTTTATTTTGGCGCGCGAAATAGGGCAGGGTATGATAGAGCAAGGCTCAGGAAAAATCATTTTCACCGCTTCTTTACTAACTTTTCAAGGAGGTATCAATGTGCCGAGTTATGCCGCAAGCAAGGGCGCGATTGGTAGTTTGGTGAAGGCTCTTGCTAATGAATGGGCGTCGAAAGGGGTGAATGTGAATGCGATTGCCCCTGGCTACATCGCTACTGATAACACGGAGGCACTGCGAAATGACCCCGAGCGAAGTCAATCTATCATGAGCCGTATTCCGGCAGGTCGGTGGGGTGAAAGCGATGATTTTAAAGGGGCTGTGGTATTTTTATCATCGGCTGCTTCGGATTATGTGCATGGTACTGTGCTGACTGTGGATGGTGGTTGGATGGGACGGTAAGCAATATAGGAATTAAAAATTAGGAATAAATTTTCACGTTCAGGGAACTTTTAAAGTTCCCTGAACGTGAAAACGTAAAAATATAAAAGTTTATAAACAACAGAATTTATGGAAATACGCCACGCTTGTAGTCGCAAAGAAACAGCGGCTATGAACACTCAAGCATTAAAAGAAAATTATCTGATTGAATCACTTTTTAAGGAAAACCATGTCGAATTGGTGTATTCTCACTATGATAGGATGGTAGTTGGGGGTGTGACGCCGAAAAATGAGTCAATTTTATTGCCAAATATTGAGGGGTTAAAAGCACATTATTTTTTAGAAAGGCGAGAGTTGGGTATCATAAATTTGGGTGGTAGCGGCGTAGTGAAGGCTGATGGTGAGACTTATCCAATGGATAAATTGGATTGTCTTTATATTGGGAAAGGGACTGAAAATGTACATTTTTCAAGTGATGATGCGCTCAATCCTGCGCGTTTTTTCCTCCTCTCTTCTCCTGCACACCATGCTTATGCGACGGTTTTGATGAGTCAAGCCGAGGCAACGCCCGCTCATATGGGCGCAGTGGAAACGGCTAATCAACGCACTATTTATAAATATATTCATCCCGATGGCACATTGAGCTGTCAATTGGTCATGGGTTTTACAGTATTGCAAAATGGCAGCGTGTGGAATACGATGCCCGCTCATATACATGATAGACGCATGGAGGTTTATTGCTATTTTGATATACCAGACAATCAAGGTGTCTTGCATTTGATGGGCGAACCGACTGAAACCCGGCATTTATGGGTTCAAAATCATCAAGCGATTATTTCGCCGCCGTGGTCTATTCACTCGGGTTGCGGCACGTCCAATTATGCTTTTATATGGGGTATGGCAGGTGAAAATCAAGCGTTTGCGGATATGGATTTCGTAGCAATGAATGCATTGCTTTAGTAATGATAAATTATGGATATCGCAAATGGTTGATTATCAATCGTTTGCCCCCTAACCCCCAAGGGGGAACGCTTTGGAAGTATTGAACTTTTAGTTCTTATTTTCCAATACTTCCTAAGGTATTCCCCCTTGGGGGTTAGGGGGCAAACGAAAACAACCCACTCAATTTGTAATTTAACAAATTATGTTTAAGTATTATTAAATTGAAAACTAACAAACTAAACTTCATTTTATTTAAAAAACTAAACTAAACTTCACTTTTAAATTTACTAACCTAAACTATTTGAGAATGAAAAAATACTTACTATTCCTACTCCTCATTTTGGGGAGTGCGATTCAATTATCCGCTCAAAGGCAAGTGACAGGGCAGGTGAAAGAGTCTGAAAAAGGTGAATCACTGCCAGGAGTGAGCGTTATACTGAGGGGTACAAGCACAGGAACTGTCACCGATATAGATGGAAAATATACCATCGCCGTTCCCGAAACGGGCGCACCTCAATTGGTTTTCAGTTTTGTGGGTTATGCCAGTCAGACTATTGCAGTGGGCAATAGGAATGTGGTGGACTTGACTTTGGTATCCGATGCGCAATTGCTGGATGAGCAAGTGGTGGTTGGATATGGTTCTGTTAATAAGCGCGATGTACTCGGTTCGGTGTCGTCAGTGAGTGCTAAACAGCTGAAAGACGTGCCGTTATCGAATGCCGCCGAAGCCTTGGCAGGGCGTTTGGCAGGTGTTCAAGTGACCAGTACTGAGGGGGCACCCGGGGCGGATGTGATCATACGCATACGAGGCGGTGGGTCTATCACACAAGACAACACACCTATATATATTGTGGATGGTATTCAAGTTGAAAATGCTTTGAGTGTTATTTCACCACAAGACATTGCCTCTATTGATGTATTGAAAGATGCTTCTACAACTGCAATTTATGGTGCGCGGGGGGCTAATGGGGTAGTCATTATCACGACAAAGTCCGGCAAATCAGGGCGCACAGCCGTCTCTTACAATGGCTCTTATGGCTATCGCCAAAATGCCAAAACGATGGAGGTGCTCGACCCTTATGAATATACAGTTTGGCAATGGGAAAGATCGAAATTAATAGGGGCTAACGACTCCGTTCAGCTCAAGACTTATGGTTCTACTTTCGATACTTTGAATGTTTATAAAGACAAAGAAAATATTAATTGGCAGGATAAAGTATTTGGTCGCAAAGCAGGTTATCAAAACCATAATTTAGCGATTTCGGGCGGAACCGATAAGACCAATTTTAATTTGAGTTTGACCCGCAACCAAGAAGAGGGCATTCAAATCAATTCAGGTTTTGTGCGCAATTTGGTCAATTTTAAATTGAATCATAAAGCCAGCGAGAAATTTCAATTTGGTTTTAATGCGCGTTATCTCAATCAAAATATACAAGGCATTGGCACAACCAACTCGGGTACACGCACGACGAGCCGTTTGCGCCATGCTATTACTTATACGCCTTTTCTGAAAACGGGTCAAACAAGTGATGAGTTTTTTGACGAAGACCTCTTCTTGCGCAGTCAACAACTTGTCAATCCGTTGGTGATTGCGGATGCAGAATATCGTCAACGGTATTTGAATAATTTCAACACGAGTGGCAATTTTAGTTATCAATTATCAAAAGGATTGATATTTAGATCAACTTTTGGATATGATAATACGATGTCTGCGGACAATCAGTTTTTTAGTAAAATCACAGGCACAGCTCGGAATTTTGCTAATAAACCCGTTGCTTCTATTGGAGATCAAGTCAGTCAAACGATTAATAATTCAAATACCTTAA
>JAYTON010000631.1:0-6517 GCA_043747725.1 Saprospiraceae bacterium | reverse complement strand
TTCAATATTTTTAAAGCGGAAGACCTCAAACGCGCTCTTTCTGAAATGTACCGAGTGCTCAAACCGCACGGCAAACTGGTCATGAGTGACCCTACTTGCGAGCAACCGATGAGCGACGAACTTCGCAACGACGAACGCCTTCGTGCCTTATGCCTAACAGGCTCAATTCCATTGGCAGATTATATCAAAATGATGACGGACGTGGGTTTTGGTACGATTGAAATCCGAGCAAAACGCGCTTATCGCTTGCTTTCTCCCAATCATTATCCAACGGGCGGCGATTTGATTTATATCGAAAGTGTAGAAGTGGCGGCTATCAAAGACCCGATGCCAGCCGATGGACCATGCGTTTTTACAGGTAAAACGGCTATTTATTATGGTGGTGAAGAGCTTTTTGATGATAATAAAGGACATACGCTCATTCAACAACAACCTTTAGCGGTCTGCGATAAAACAGCAGCAGCTTTGGCGGCATTGGGTAGGGATGATATTTTCATTTCTCCTTCTACCTATTTTTATGATGGTGGTGGATGCTGTTAGTTTTCATAAAAAATAATCTTTTGGAAAATTATAAATTCTCTAAAAGCTTGATAATGAATGAATTATAAATTATAAACAAAATGCTCGCAACCTGTATCTTAATAGCTGTCATTTTATTGGCTTACGCCAACGGAGCGAACGATAATTTCAAAGGCACTGCCACCCTCTGGGGAAGCGGTACACTCAATTATACCAAAGCCTTACGCTTGGCAACAGTGGCAACAGTAGCAGGAGCATTAGTTTCTGTTTTATTCGCAACGACTTTAGTTAAAAATTTTTCAGGCAAAGGCTTAGTGCCTGATGCTTTGGCTCAATCGCCTATTTTTTTACTGTCGGTAGCATTAGGAGCTGGTTTGACAGTATTATTAGCCACCCGTTTTGGTTTCCCTATTTCCACTACGCATGGCTTGGTGGGGGCATTGGTGGGAGCCGGTTTTGTAGGCGCGGCGCAATCAGTGAATATAGGACAATTGGGTAAAACATTCTTTTTACCCCTTATTTTAAGCCCGATTTTAGCTGTGATTGCGAGTTTGAGTGTGTATTTAATTTTTAAACGCATTAAGCAGTTTGCTAAAATCGAAAAAGAAAGTTGTGTTTGCATTGTCAACGAAATGCCAGTTTTGTCTCAATCAAATCCAGCGATTGCCCTATCTAATTCAACTAAAATAGTGGCTTCTATTGAGGGGTGTAATGAAATGTATGTTGGAAAAGTGATGGGTATAAATGCCCAATCAGTTTTAGATACACTACATTATGTCAGCGCAGGTACTGTTTGCTTTGCGAGAGCTTTGAATGATGCACCTAAAATGGCAGGCTTGCTTTTGGCGGTTGCCTTCTTTACCCCCTCAGTAAATATCGCAATTTTGGCTGTGGCAATGGCAATCGGTGGCATTTTGCAAGCGCGCAAAGTAGCGGAGACCATGAGTCGCAACATCACCCCCATGAATCATGGTCAAGGCTTTTCAGCCAATTTAGTCACGGGTTTATTGGTCATTTTGGCGAGTACAAAAGGGTTACCTGTTTCGACGACGCATGTTTCGGTGGGTTCGCTCATCGGTATTGGCTTAGTCAATGGCAAGGCGGACTATTCTCAAATTGGTAAAATATTGCTGTCTTGGGTTTTAACATTGCCCATTGCTGCGGTTTTGAGTGGCTTGTTTTTCATTATATTTCAGCAATTTAATTAAAAGCATTTCTGATATAGTTTTTTTTCTTAATCTATTCAAAAAAGTACACTTTTTAATCATGAAAAAAATTCTATTCACACTATTCATTTTTATTTTTTTGATTGAAAACATCAACGCTCAAATAACAGGCGCATCCCTCAATGGACAAATATTTTCTGAAAAAAAAGAAGGTGTTATTGGCGCAGCCGTCTATTTTGAACATGTCCCTACAGCGACAAAATATGTAACGCTGACTGACGATAATGGGCGTTTTACCTTCCCCGATGTGCGCGCAGGTGGACCTTATAGCTTGAAAGTGGAGTCTTTGGGGTTTCAAACTTTTGAAAAATCAGATATTAATTTGGCATTAGGTTCTAAAATGTCTGAAAACATTGTCCTCAAAGAACAGAATACCACGCTTGGAGAGGTCGTGGTCACTTATGATCGCAATACTGATAAAAAAGGAGCGGCTGCCAATTATAATAGAACCGTTTTTCAAAAATTGCCGACACTGAATAATTCTATACAAGATTTTACTCGCCTTTCATCGCAAGCCAATGGCAACGGTTTCGCAGGAACGAACTACCGCTACAATAATTTAACGATTGATGGGGCAGCCAATAATGATGCGTTTGGTTTCGTCGAGCCAGCTGTTGGGGCGGGTGGTTCGCAAGCATCGGGTACGCCCGGTTCGCTGGCACGCGCGCAACCGATCAGCTTGGATGCCATTCAAGATTTGCAAGTAGCTGTTGCCCCTTTTGATGTAACTTTGGGCAATTTCACGGGCGGCTCTATCAATGCCGTGACGCGCTCGGGGGCAAATAAAACGAGTGGTTCAGTCTATGGTTTTTTGAAAAATCAAGCCATCACAGGGCGGTCTGCGGATGATAAACGCACTAAAATTGATAATTTTTCGGATTACCTGACGGGTGCAAGTAGTGGTGGCGCTTTGATTAAAAACAAATTGTTTTATTTCACCAATATGGAATTCAATAAGCGTACTGAACCCGCTGCTTTTGCTGCTGGTAGTGATGGGTCTGCTTTCAAATTAGAAGACATCAAACGCATTGCTGATACCATTCAAAATCGCTACGGCTATGATGTGGGCAGTTATGGGGCGCGTCCGTTGGATACCCGTAGCTTTAAGTTTTTTGCTCGTTTGGATTGGCATATTTCTGAAAGCGATCAGGTGTCGTTGCGCCATAATTTGGTGGATGCTCAAGCGGAGCATTTGACGCGCTCGGCTAATATTTTTAATTTCGGCTCACAAGGCTTTACTCATTTTAGTACAACGAATTCAACAGTTTTGGAATGGAAGCATCGTATTTCACCGCGCCTTTTCAATAAAATTATCATCAGCCATGCTTTTATTGATGAACATAGAGAAACTTTTGGAAAAGAATTTCCGCATATCGAAATCACTTATGGTACAGCAGGTAATATTTTTGCAGGGCAATATCGGGAAGCCGTTATTTACAGAACACGCCAAAGGACAGTAGAATTTACGGATAATTTGAGCTATTTTATCAACAATCACCGTCTTACGTTGGGTACGCACAACGAATATTACGGTATCAACTACCATTTTGTCACCCCTTGGAATGGGCGTTGGGCATATAGCTCTATTGATAATTTTTTCGCCAATAAACCCAGTCGCATTCGCCGCACTTTCAATTTGTCGGATAACAGTTACACCAATAATTACGACAATCCTTCGGCAGATTATGCGGTTTTGCTGAGTTCTGTTTATGGGCAAGATGAAATTGCTTTGCTCAATAATAAGCTCAATATTACCCTTGGATTGAGGCTCGATGCTTCTATTTTCCCAACTAAACCTGTTGCCAATGCCGATGTTATCAATACTCCAGAATTTTCAGGTTACAGCAAACAGTTGAGTAATAAATTAGCCATCGCTCCTCGTTTTGGTTTTAATTATAAGATAGATGACCAAAACCAGTTTATACTGAGGGGGGGTAGTGGTATTTTCGTAGGGCGTATGCCGTTTGCATGGTTCACTTATCCTTTCATTTATGATGGCAATCATTATGGTAATGTGGATTATCGCCCTGCTGGAAAAGTAGTCCCTCTGCTTTCATCGGTCAGCGATTTGACGACTTTGCAAGGTGGTTTTCAAAGAGAAATCAACTTGCTCGATCCTAATCTAAGGTTGCCACAAGTTTGGCGCAACAATTTGGCTTTTGATGTCAAATTAGGCAAAGGATGGGCAGCTACTTTTGAAGGTATTTATACAAAAACGCTCCAAGATACCAAGTTTGAAACCCGCAACTTGAAACCCGTTTCGACCCCCCTCAGTACTTGGGATACTCGACCCTATTTTTCAGGTGGAAAGGTCAATCCTAATTTTACAAGTGTCTTTATTGTCACTAACACCAAGCAGGGCTATCGCTACAACCTCTCGGCGGGCATACAAAAATCAAGTCAAAATTTCAATGTTTCCGCTAATTACACTTTCGGCGAATCACGCGATTTAGCCAATGGCGTAAGGGTTTCGCCGCAAGCCAACTGGGAATGGAATCAGACGCTTGATCCTAATAACCCGCAATTGAGTTACTCCAATTTTGACGTTCGCCACCGTATTATCGGCACGGCTGATTGGACGATTAAATTGAAAGAAAATTTGCCGATGACTTTAGCACTCGTATATGTAGCAGCGTCGGGTGTGCCGTTCACTTATATTTATTCAGGCGATGTGAACCGCGATGGCTCACCGACGAATGATTTGATATATGTGCCACGCAATATAGATGAAAGTGGCCTTGTGGATGTAAAAAATACGGCTGGGCAAGTTACTCTTTCAGCAACCACTCAATGGGAAAACTTGAATAATTACATCGAAAAAGACCATTATTTAAGCAAAAGAAGGGGTAATTATGCTGAACGCAACGGCGCGCGTACCCCATGGAATCAGCAATTGGATATGAGAATTATGCAACAAATTGTTTTTAAAAATGGGCAACGATTGCAAGTGTCTTTTGATTTGGTCAACCTCAGTAATTGGATTTCTAAGACATGGGGGCGGCAATATTTTGTACCCAATACAACGAATGCAGGCTATTCGCTATTGACTTTTGTAAAAGTAGAAAACAACAAACCGCAATACCGTTTTGACAATCCAACGACTGCACCTTATCAATATGACCCGATTGTGTCGCGCACACAAGGGCAATTAGGTGTGAAGTATATTTTTTGATTAAATAGAAATGTTTTACATTAGCCCAATAATCAATAGTTTATTAATAGAGTTAATGCAATTTTTATGAAAAGTAAATTTATTATTGGGCTAATATTTTTACCATTTTGGGTAAAAGCACAGCATTACGACCATACGACTTTTTGGGGAAAAATAATAACCAATACCCCCCTCAGTACAAAATGGGATTTTCAGTTTGAGTACGTTCATCGGTCTCAAAATGATTACCATGTTTCAAAAATAAATCCTTTATCGAAAGAATCTTTGGAGGAATTGCGGGCTTGGTTTTATTACAAAAAGAACAATTATACAGTGCAATTTAACCCTGTAACGTACATTTATTCAAAGCTTTTGCTGGGTAAAGAAGCTGATTATTTTGTAAAACCCAACATTGAATGGCGGTCAACAATAGGTTTAGACGTAAAACAAAATGTGTCGAATTGGACTTTTAAAGAGCGCCTTCAATATGATTATAGGTGGATGAAAATTCTGAATTATAAACCGATAGGTAGAGTTCGGTTCCGTGGAAGCATACAATATGCACTAACAGATAAGACCAAATTGCAATGTTTTAGTGAAATTTTTCTCAATGCTCCACCCCATAAATTAAAGAATGATTTTGACCAAAATTGGGCATTAATAGGCGTAGTGCATCAGTTGACACCCAAAATCGCTTTCGATATTGGCTATATGCGGAATCATAAAAAACGCCCAAATGGGATTGAATTTGATGAAGAGAATGCCATCAGTATGGGTTTGAATTTTAAGCTTTAAACAAAAACTTTCCTTCAAAATACTGAGAGGTATTAATCTAACTAATTGATAATCAATAATTTATGATAATTAAAGTTTAAAAATATAGAACACAATGAGTAAAGATAAAGAATACTTCGAGCCAGCAAAAGACCTCGCTCAATTCGGTAAAATAGGCGAGTGGCAACCAGATTTAGCTAAAAAGTTTTTTGATTATTATGGTGCTTCTATGGCAGATGGTGCCTTGTCGGCGCGTGAAAAATCGCTGATTGCTCTGGCGGTTGCCCATGCTTTGCAATGCCCATATTGCATTGATGCTTACACATCTGAAAGCATCAAGCAAGGGGCAGATGAGGAGCAAATGATGGAAGCAGTACATGTGACAGCTGCTATGAAGGCAGGTATTACGCTCGTTTATTCTACGCAAATGATGAAGCATGCG
Organism: Saprospiraceae bacterium; assembly: GCA_043747725.1. Lineage (GTDB taxonomy): Bacteria > Bacteroidota > Bacteroidia > Chitinophagales > Saprospiraceae > JAAFJT01. The sequence continues at coordinate 405 of JAYTON010000631.1, read as the reverse complement.
AAGGAGAAGTTGATGTAAGAATGCAGTAAAAAATAAACGTTTTCCCCCCAACCTCCAAGGGGGAGCCATTTGGAATAAAATGAACGAATGATAATTTCAGATTTTTTGAAGCCATTTACTATATAAAAGAACGAATTTTTAACTACTTCCAAATGACTCCCCCTTGGGGGTTGGGGGGAAAACGTCAAAATAAACACTATAAATCAATACTTTACACATTGTAAATTTATAAAATAAAAATAAAAAATGTCCATTCATCAAAAGACAAAATCACTTTCAGTCACAGGCAATCAGTTGGCGAATACATATTTTCAACTTCAAGTTCTGAATGGTAAAGAACTTGTGGATGCCAAATATCCTTCATTCACTAAAAAGGTAGTAGAAGCGGGCTATAAAACTTTGAAA
>JAYTON010000630.1:0-2514 GCA_043747725.1 Saprospiraceae bacterium | reverse complement strand
AGTTTTATTGAAAGGCAAAATTTTATGGGGGTCGAAAATATGGTATTTGCCTTGAGCCTTGGTGTTGCTATTTTCTTCATTTGCCTCATCTTTTACAATAGTATAAACGGAATCCATTGGTACGCCTACAATGCGTTTGATGAAATTTTCTTTATTTTTTTCAAAAGCGACAATGTCAGTTTTATTAAAATTGGAGAAAGTTATTTTATTAATCCAGACGACATCCCCCCTCAGTATCGTCGGCTCCATAGACTCTGTTGGGATAGTAAATGCTTCAAAGGCTAACCATTTTATACCAAAGCCCAATATAGTGCCGACGATAAGTATTTTAATAAATGAAAAATAATTCATCTGTATAACTCATTGATTTTAAAAAGAATAGCTAAAAGTAGCTTTAATGGCGAAGGGTGTACCGGGTGTAAAATGCAACTCGCTGACGGGTGCAGCTTCATTTTTTAAACGGCTTTCGGTATCAAATTGTGCTTCGTTCCATTTTGAATTTAACAGATTTTCAAAACTCAAACCGACCATATATCGTTGCACTTTGTATTGCGTTGTCCAATCTACAAGCGTGTAGCCGAGAGCGCGGACGGTGTTTGCTTCATTGGCAGCCCGTTCGCTGACGTGCCGATAGCGTAAGGCACTTTCGATGCGGTGTCCGTTGCTGAGTGGAAATTGCGCTGTTAAACCACCTGTTGAGGTGAGGGTTGGCGCAAGCGGAATAATATTATCGGTAGGCAATATTGCGCCGAAAGTTTTTTCTAATAGCCGCCCTTTTGTCAAATTGAGGTCGGCATCAAAAAATAGGCAGTTGGTTAATTTTGCTCGAACGCTTAGGTCGAGACCGTATCGGCGGCTTGCACCGTTGTCTGCGGTAGTGCCGTCATCACCTACAAATACCAATTCGTTACCTAATTCTAAGCCCCAAACCACAGCCGAAACGACGATACTACTGAGGGGGTGCGCTTGCAATCCGATTTCACTGCCCCAAGCATTTGGGAGCGAATGGTTGCGATTATCTTGTACTACAGAGCGGGCATCATTGGAGTGAAAGCCTTTACCTATATTTAAAAATAATTTGTAATTCTTTGCAAATGAATAAGTTAAGTTAAATTTAGGCGCAATTTGGGTTTGGTAATTAGTGCCTGTATAGTTGGCATGTTCTGCTGTCGTGGGCAATCTATCTGTTACGTCGAAGTTGAAATAATTGAAGCGCAAGCCTAATTCAGCACGGAGTTGAGGTGATAAGATAAATTCATTTTTAGCATACAAAAATGTATTCGCTTCTTTGGTGCGGGCATCAGCGAGGAAATCTTCAATCACGCGTTTGGGTGCTTTTGCTAAGTTATTATCAATATCGTCGTAGCGCAAACCTGCGCCCATTGTGAATTTATTTTTCTCATTTGACACCACATATTTTGTATTTAATCCTGCAATAGTGCGGTTATCGCGCTGCCGAATCATATCGCCGTTTATGGTATCTTCTTTGAAAAGAGTAAAATTTGAAAATAACTGAAAATTATAATGAGAAACAAAAGCCTGCGCTTCAAATGATTGATTATCAGCGACTTGTGTGTAAGTCAGGCTGGCATTTTGGCGTCCTGTATTACCACCTTCATTGTTATCAATAGCCCCGAAACGATCTATTAACCCCTTTTCAATGGCTCTTTCAGGTATTTGTCCAGAGGCATCCCATTTTGAATTGAAATGCGTGAGTAATAGGCGCAATGTACCGTTTTTACCCACATCAAAACTTGTTTTTGACATGATACTGAACCTTTTGAAATTTTGTGAGGCATCGAAATAAGCGGGTGCAGAAATGTATTCTGAGGCTATATACGATGATACTTTTGGTGCAACGGGTAATTTATACATCAATAAACCTCTCGAAAATGAAGGGGTGCGTTGAGAAGGAACCCCCCCCAGTTGAAATTGTAAAGTATTATTGTCAAGCCGGTCGAGCGTTTTAAATTTTATGGCACCTGCTGTTGCAAAATCGCCAAGTTCAGCAAAGTAGGTTCCTTTGTAAGTTTCTGCATTTTTGACAACCTCTGGAATCAAAAAGTGCAAATCCATGTAGCCTTGACCGTGTCCGTGTGAGGGCATATTAACAGGGATACCATCCACAAAAGAAGCGATATCGGTACCGTGGTCGCAATCAAAACCTCGCAGGAATGTCTGTTCAGCTTTGCCGCCGCCAGCGTGTTGGGCGGTGACAACGCCGGGTATATTGCGGAGTAAATCTTGTGCTGAGTTGATAGGACGTAGTTTAAAATCAAGTGCGTTGAGCACTTGAGATGAGGCTGCGGTAAGGGCTCGGTCGGCTGTAATAAGAATTTCAGGCAGACTTAAAACATTGATTTTCAATGTGATAGATATTTTTTCTGTTTTATTGGCTTCTATACTGAGGGGTATGGATTGGTTGATATAACCTGACTTTTCAATGATAAGAGTATAATTTCCAACGGGGATTTGGTTGATTTCAAAAACACCGCGGGCATCTGTTTCAACGCT
>JAYTON010000629.1:0-10363 GCA_043747725.1 Saprospiraceae bacterium | reverse complement strand
AAAAGCTGAATCACAGTGCCTCTGATGACCATACTGACGTTGTCAAAAAAGCCTGTTCCGGCGAGCATGATGAGGGAAAACCAATAATTAGTGGAGAGAGCGAAGAGGATGGTACAAATACCAAAACCGCCGACTGAATAGAGCAATATTTTGCCCGAATTTTTAACGGGCGGATTGTAGGATAAAATAACTGCCATCACCAAAGCACCCACCGCAGGGGCTGCGCGCATGATGCCTAAGCCTTCGGGTCCGAGTTGTAAAATATCCTTCGCGAACGCAGGCAACATGGCTACTGCACCGCCAAACAAAACGGCGAACATATCTAAAGCCAATGAGCCGAGTATCATTTGATTTTTGAAAACAAAATCTGTCCCTGTTTTTATATTTTGGAAAAAACTTTCTTTAGGTACCCCCTCAGTATTTGGCTCTACAATGCGTGCTTCATGTCGGCTTTTAATAGTCAATAAAAGCAATAAACCGATTAAAGCCAAAATCGTTACTATTAAATAGGATGACCATGCCCCCTTGCTGATCCCATATAAAATACCACCCATAGCTGGACCACCAATGCTCGAAATATGCCAACTTGTAGTACTCCATGTTACAGCATTGGTAAATAATTCTTTCGGAACAAGCTGCGCCGCAAATGCCGTTTGAGCGGGACCCAAGAACCCACGCACTAAGCCAGTTAAGCCAATGATGAAATAAATAGGCATAACTCCATAACTGTCAAGGATATACGCATAGCTTGTACTTATCATAAATAGAGTAAATGCACAAGCAGCATAGAGGAAAACACACGTTTGAATGATTATTTTTCTATCAAAAATATCAGCGATGTAGCCGCCAATGAGTGTGACAATCAAGAACGGCGCGAACTCTGCCAAGCCTATTAAGCCCAATGAGAACGTATCTTTTGTATATTCATAAATCTGCCAGCCGACGACAGTTCCCAGCACATTCACGCCAAAGGTGATGAACGTGCGTGCTAAAATATAACTGCGAAAATCTTTGATTTTTAGGACATCGTAAGCGGAAGATTTCATATTTTACAGGGAGTGATTTCTATAATTTAAATTCCAAAGTCAATTGATAACTGAATAAATTTTCATAGCTTTTCCTTGCGATTGGTGTTTTATCTGCATTCAACGATTGCCTGATAAAAGTATTTTTATTAGAAGTAAAATCAAAAAAATTGTAATTAGCTCTCAGTCTTAAGCCTATCGCATCGCCAAACCAATAAGCCACATCGCCATTCAAACCCACATTGAAACGGTTGAACGGATTGTAAGGCTTAGCATTTTTGACGCGGGTTTCGTAATATGCGCCCATCGATTTGGGCAATTTGATATTTTCACCATTGGCTGTGAAAGACACATCAGAGAGTTCAACAGTTGTAATTTTATCTTTGCTGTAATTATAATTAAGTGCAGCAGTGTATAATGGTACATTTTCGCCGCTTTCAGTTTTGCCTTGAAAGGTCATGTCGCCTTTAGCTTGTGTACCGATATTAAACCCTAAATCCAAACCGACAGCCAATTCAAAGCCCGATTCAAATCTTTGGTACATCATAATAGGCAACTTAAAATAATTGGTATTTACTGTTAAATTGACGGTTTTTTGTCCAGTCGCATACACTTTTTTACTCCCCTCAGTATCGAAGATTTGATAAGAGCTGCCGTTGTAATGCCATTTAAATTTATTCCGAAAATAAGTCATTTCAAAGCGCACCCCGCCTTCTTCATTAGAGCCTTCGTTTTCGAGCGCCACTTCGGTAATTAATGCACCTGTGAAAGCATATACTGATTCAAAACTCTCCAATGCCTTACCCGAAGCATCTTTTTCAGGCTTCCCAAAGAATTTTACATTGTTTATACCAAGCTTGATGCTGTTATTTTGAGCATTCAAACCATTATTAGAAAGAGTGGTAGTTGTAAAAAGCAGTATAAAAAGACGAGATATTTTTATCATTTTAAAAACTATTGAGTCAGGTATATTTTTATGTTTTTACGGAAACGTATTTAAAGAATTTCGGCAAAGGTAACTTTGTATTTATTAGCAACAAAATGAGTGGGGATATTTTAAGTTAAAAATACTGAGAGGTACCTCTACTCACAGAAAAAGCATATTATTGCACTCACTATTTCTTCTTACCTTTTTTTTTATTATATTTGTATGAGGAAGATATTTTATACCTTCAAGGAACTATTGGAGCGTATAAATCGTTATCTTTTTAGAAAAAACTATCAACTCTCAGAAATATGCCCGAAACCCTCATTCAATATGACGAACCCGAACGCTTGATGATTCAAAGAGCGTATCGCCTGTTGCTCAAAAGCATCAAAACGCCTATTACGCCAGAGGATAGTAAAAATATCCGTCGTGCCTACGAGATGGCAGTAGATGCGCATAGTCAGCAGCGACGTAAAAGCGGTGAGCCCTATATTTTGCATCCTATCGAGGTCGCGCGGATATGTGCGGAGGAAATTGGCTTGGGACCCACTGCGGTGGTGGCTGCTTTGCTGCATGATGTGGTGGAAGATACGGATGTGACTTTAGATGAAGTTAGGGTTGAATTTGGTGAAAAAATAGCAACTATTGTTGATGGCTTGACAAAATTAGATGCTGACGAAGAAACAGAAAGTCCGCAAGCCGAAAATTTTAAAAAAATACTCCGCACACTGGTTGATGACGTCCGAATTGTGCTCATCAAAATGGCTGACCGCTTGCACAATATGCGAACGCTCGGCTCTATGCCGCATCATAAGCAGCTCAAAATTGCGGCTGAAACAGAATATATCTACGCGCCTTTGGCGCATCGCTTGGGTTTATATAATATTCGTTCGGAGTTTTTGGATTTATGTTTAAAAATTACCCACCGCGACGAATACAATGATATTGCGAATAAACTCAATGAAACAAAAAGTGAGCGTAGTAGCTATATCCATGAGTTTATCAAACCATTGATAGAATTTTTAGATGATTTGGACGTGCCTTATCGGATTTCAGGGCGTCCGAAATCCATTTATTCTATTTGGAATAAAATAAAATCCAAGCATTGTGCTTTTGAAGATATTTATGACCTTTTTGCAGTCCGAATTATCTTAAATGTGCCGATTTTTAAGGAAAAAGCCTTATGTTGGCAGGTGTATTCTATTGTGACGAGTGTTCATACACCTATCCCTGAACGCTTGAAAGACTGGATTACGATTCCAAAATCCAATGGTTATGAATCCTTGCATACAACGGTTATCGGACCCGACGGGCGCTATGTGGAGGTACAAATCCGCAGCGATCGGATGGATGAAGTAGCGGAGCGCGGCTATGCAGCGCATTGGAAATATAAAGGTGTGCGCAATCAGCAAGATGTTTTTGAAGCGTGGTTGAGTAGTGTGCGCGAAATGGTGGAAAAAGTGAATAATGATAGTTCCGTAGATTTTATTCAAGATTTTAAGACCACCAATCTTTTTACCGAAGAAATATATGTCTATACGCCAAAAGGGGATTTGAAAATACTGCCAAAAGGCGCAACTGCGCTGGATTTTGCTTTCAATATTCACTCCGATGTGGGGTATCATTGCCAAGCGGTGAAGGTCACTAATAAGCTTGTACCGATGGGTTATAAATTGCAAAATGGCGACCAAGTAACTGTTGTCACTAATAAAAATCAAAGACCCGGTGAGGATTGGCTCAAATGGGTGGTGACAAGCAAGGCGCGGGATAGAATTCGGCTTTCCTTACGTGAAGAACAACGTCAACAAGCTGTTTTTGGAAAAGAGGCACTTCAACGCAAACTCGACCATATGAAAGTAGATTTTGAGACCAGCGTTGATATATTGGTCAAATATTTTAATTTCAAGACAAGGCAAGATTTTTATGCTGCTATTTATAACGATGCTATTGATTTACAAGACGATATAAAGGTTTTTAAAGTAGAAAAAGGAAAACTTTTATTGATTGAAGATGAAAAAGAGACACGTCCTGCTGCTAAAAATCAGCATGAGAGTACCAACACTAATAACGGTACAGACAAGAGAATCCTCTCGAAAGCTGATTTAAAAACCAAGCTGTTCATTAATGGCGAGCCTGCCGATCAATATCGCTATCAGTTTGCGGAATGTTGCAAACCTGTTCAAGGAGATGATGTTTTTGCTTATGTAACTGCTAATAATATCATCAATATTCACCGAACTAATTGTAAAAATGCTGAAAATTTGATGACTTTTTACGGTTATCGCATTCATAAAGCGGAATGGGGTGCTTCATCCAATGCCTCTTTCGTGGCTGAATTATTGATTACGGGTATCGACAATGGACCCGGCGTTATCGAAAGACTTTCTAATAAAATATCTTCACAAATCGGTTTGGATATTCGCTCATTCAGCATCGAAGGCAATGAGGGGTATTTTGAAGGGCGCGTGAAAGTGGTGGTTGCCAACAAAGACCAATTGGCTCAGGCGATGAAAGCATTGAAAGGCTTGGAAGGCGTTTCGAATGTGACGAGAGTCGATTAAATGGGTAATAAGTGATGGGTAATAGGCAATAACCATCAGCAAATACCCTTTAAATTCTTATTTATTTTTTCTACTGATAAAACCCCAAAGGGCAATACCTGACCACACTGCATTTTCGATAGCCGATGGCAACGCCCAATGCCAAAGAGAATTAAGCACTAAAAACGCTCCACCGAAGCCATTCGCCAGCAAATAATATTTTGAGTCCGAACTTAACGCGCCGCGCACATTCATGGCATACGCACTGAGGCACAGCATCATGCCCGTAAAGCCAAATATTTCAATTAAAATATCTATCATTTTTTAGAAAATTTAGTGCAAATATAGAAAAATACTGAGGGGGTATAAATTGAGAATTAAAAGTGGAGAATTAAAAGTGGAGAGTTTTTCAGGATTTTATACATTATTAAAAATTTGCATGGTTTTTGGTATTGTGAATATTGATATATTATTCTAAACTTAATAATTTATAAACAATGAAAAAACTGATTGTTACACATTTAATTATTGTATCATTTTTAAGCATGGGTTGGTCTCAAAATGCACAACCCAATATAGATACCACACAACCAGAGATTACAACAAAGGGCGTATCAGACCCAGAAGACGTGAAGTTTAATGAAAATAAAACGATTTTCGCTCCTCGAACGATGAACAAAATCATCGCTAATCAACTTAAAAGTGATGGCATTTTGACCAAATCGGATACTCAACTCAAGTTTGAATTGACTGAAAAGTATTTGAAAGTGAACGACAAAGTGATGTCTAAAAAGCTGGCTGAAAAGTATTTAGCCATGTATCACGGCTTCATGAGAAAAACGCCTTGCAAAGACTGCCCTGTCAAATTTGATATTAATGAAAATGTCAACGTCCTTGAAGCCACTGGCTATTAATCAACAAAATGTTTAAAAAAAAAGCGGCTCAGATGTGAAAATCTGAACCGCTTTTTTTTTAGATTTCAGACATTAGACAGCTAAAATATTGATAATCAACGTTTTAGTCATCTAATTATCTAACATCTAATGTCTGAAAATCTATTATCTAATTAATTAGATGCCTTATATTTTTTAACTGCCTCCGTCAAACGCGGTACAATATCGAACGCATCGCCGACCACACCATAATCCGCTGCTTTAAAAAACGGTGCTTCAGGATCTTTATTAATCACGACAATTACGCGGCTATTATTGACGCCCGCTAAATGCTGAATCGCACCGCTGATACCAATGGCGATATATAAATTCGGGCGAATCGCTACGCCTGTTTGCCCTACATGCTCATGATGAGGACGCCAATGCGCATCCGCAACAGGGCGTGAGCAAGCTGTCGTCGCATTCAAAGCCGTTGCAAGGTCTTCAATGATGCCCCAATTCTCAGGACCTTTCATACCTCTACCTGCCGATACGACTAATTCCGCTTCTGGCAATGGTACAATTCCTTCCGCCGTTTTTACTTCCTTCACCGTCACACGGCTCGCAGGCACGTTGATACTGAGGGGAATCACCGCTACGTCGCTTCCTGTTTTTTCAGGTGGTAAAGCGTTCCCCATGAGCGAAATAAGTTTTATAGGCGATTTAATATCGTAATGCGCTATTGCTTTACCTGAAAAAACTGATTTTTTTACTTCAAAACTGCCGCCAATTGTCGGAACACTGTTCGCACCCGACACCATGCCCGCGCCCAGGCGCACAGCTAAGCGACCCGCTATAGCTTTACCCATCGAAGTGTGGCTGATGACGACAACTGTTGCACCATTTTCTTTCGCAGCATCCGCAATGACAGCGGTATATACTTGCGAATCGAATGCACCCACACCCGCCACATTATAGACAGCGGATGCACCATATTCACCGAGTTGACCGGCATTTTCAACACTGCCCAGTGTCAAAGCAGCGCATTCTGTTCCTAATGCTGTCGCTATTTTTTTACCGTAAGTCATGGCTTCAAAAGCCGCTTTTTTGAAATGTCCTTTGGATGCTTCTGCAAAAACAAGTACCATAATTTATATTTTTATAGATGATGATCAATTGGTTGTTTAAATAACTTTCGCTTCTTCATGTAGCAGCCTTACCAACTCTTCCATATTTTCAGGATTCACCATTTTGACACCTGCTTTGGCAGCCGGCAAGTCAAATTTTGTAATCACCGAAAGGTCTTCAAACGGTTGCGGTGCTACCACACTGAGGGGTTTAGATTTGGATTTCATAATACCCATCATGTTCGGAATGCGCTGTTCAGCCATGCCTTTTGAAGCTGACACGACAAACGGCGTTTGCACCTCCACGATTTCCACACCGCCTTCAATATCACGTTCGATAGTAGCTGTGTTACCGTTCATATCGAGTTTAGAAGCATATGAAATAAACGGCAAATCAAGGTATTCAGCAATCATGCCGCCTACCTCCGAACCATTATAATCAATGGTTTCTTTACCTGTAAAAATAATGTCGTAACCTTGCGTTTTGGCATATTCTGCTATTTGAAAAGCCGTATTCATAGCACTTTTTGCTTGCAAATCAATCCGAACAGCATCATTGGCGTCGAGTGCCAAACCCTTGCGGATAATGGCATCACTATCAGCACCACCGACATTAATAAGTGTCACTGTACCGCTTGTCGCCTTAGCGAGGTCAATCGCCCGCACGAGAGCGTACCACTCATCGTAAGGGTTCATGATAAACTGCACACCTGCCGGATTGAATGCCGTGCTGTCAGCATTAAAGGAGATTTTAGCGGTGGTATCGGGCGTCTGACTGACGCAAACAAGTATTTTCATAATCTTCAAATAAGAATTTTTGATTTAATATTAAAACATAAACTTACGCTTAAACTTTATACTTTTGAAAAGGTTTTGAAAGCGCCTGCAAATTTAGGTAATTTTATTTTGAAGTCAATAAAATTAGCGAAAATTCGCTAATTTTATTTTTATAAATTTTATTAAAAAACAAACCGCCTCAATTGCTTCGTTTATCGCAATGGCTATAAAGCTAATTTTTTAGGATAAAAAATTGAAAATCAAATATTTACAAATTAAAATAAAAAATAATTAACTAATAAATCCAATGAGTCGTTTAAATCAACTATTCACTTTTTTAGAATCACAACCTGACGAACCGTTTATTATTTTCGCCATTGCCAAAGAATATGAAGGCAGCGGCGACAACTTCAAAGCACTCGAATACTACACGCGCCTTCATGAGACGACCCCTCAGTATGTTGGCTTATATTATCATTTAGGCAAATTATATGAGCGATTAGGAGAGTCCGAACAGGCGTTGGCAACCTATAAAAAAGGGATGATTATCGCCAAAGAGGAAAAGGATATGCACGCATACAACGAACTCGCTGGAGCGAAAATGAATGTGAGTGATGATGACGATGACGAGTTTTAGTTGAGAGTTTATCCACTCACAACTAAGAAAAGTATTTGCCAAAAAGATACAACAATCCAATAGTTAGCACTAAACTAAGGACAACCCATTGATACAATTGTCGCCAAGATTTGACGAAAGGCGGCAGAGATTCTTTATCATCTTGTTGAGTCATACATTTCTATTTTGTTGATAAAGGCGGCAAAATAGGATATTTTTTTTAATAATGAAACATTTTAAACGGCACTTTCGTCAAACAACACTATAACAACGATTCTTACTGAGGGGGTACTTGTGCCGCCGATAATCCAACATTTAAACCTTATTCTTTAATAAAAAAAACTATGAAACCATGCCTAAAAAAATGGCAACCCTCGTTTCTCTCAGCGTAGATGACCTCGTCAAGGAAATCGCTGAACATCAAGCGCGCACTTTAGAATTGTTTAAGCAATTGGGCGAAACCATTGAAAAACGCACGGAAGGCAACGCTTTTTTGAGCGACGATAACTCTAATGCGGCTAAATATTGGCTCAAAGTGGCTGAAGAACATCCCGAAATCTTAGCAGCTATCTACGATGCAGAAGATTTTAGAACCAAAGCACTCGCTTTTGAAGCCATCAACAATGTGCGGAAACAAGTAGATGATCTCGCCATTGTCTTGAAATCACCGCGCGATATTATCTCTAAAGATTGCTGTTGGTACATTTCTTACGTGGCAAGGCAAGCCAAAGCGTTCCAATCCAATCCTGTTTTCAAAAAGATTGTACAAGATGCGCCTGTTTTGAGAGAAGCCAGTAAAAAAGAAAAAACAGCGACGCCTGTGGTATCGTCCAACTGATGGCGCAGAGTCACTAAGGCTAAATGAGTGTAAAAAAGAAACCGTTGGAGATGTTGAAACGTCTTTAGCGGTTTTTTTTGTTGGGAGATTTATATTTGTGATTATATTCGTGATTTAAATCTAACGAAATAATCAAACATAGAATGAGTACACAAACAGTTGATAAAAAAACACTCTGGTCGGTCATTGGGGCATCGTCTATCGGCACTTTGATTGAGTGGTATGATTTTTACATTTTCGGAACGCTGACAGTCATCATTTCTCAACAATTTTTCCCTTCCAACAATCCTACGGCAGCTCTTTTAGCAGCTTTGGCGGCTTTTGCAGCTGGGTTCTTAGTGCGCCCTTTTGGTGCTTTGGTTTTTGGGCGATTGGGGGATATAGTGGGTCGAAAATACACGTTTTTAGTCACCCTGCTCTTGATGGGTACTTCTACATTCTTGATTGGCTTGGTTCCGAGCTATAAAGATTTTGCAGGCGCACCCTTTGCCATTCTGTTCTTGCGATTGATACAAGGCTTGGCTTTAGGGGGTGAATATGGCGGCGCAGCGACCTACGTTTCCGAACATGTATCCGCCAAAGAACGCGGTTATTACACCAGCTTCATCCAAACCACCGCTACATTGGGTTTGTTTTTAGCGTTAGGCGTTATTTGGCTGACCAAGAAACAATTGGGCGCGGAGGCTTTCAATGACTGGGGCTGGCGGATTCCCTTCTTGATTTCTATTTTCTTAGTCGCTGTTTCAGTATATATTCGCTTAAAAATGGCTGAATCGCCACTATTTTCTAAACTTAAATCCGAAGGGAAGACTTCTACCAACCCTTTAAAGGAAAGTTTTGGTAAAAAAGAAAACCTGAAAGTGGTTTTATTAGCTTTGTTTGGTGCAACAGCAGGCCAGGGCGTGGTTTGGTACACCGGTCAGTTTTATGCCAATGCTTTCATTCAAAATACCCTCAAAGTGCATGATGACCAACGCATCACGCTGATGTTGATAGCTATTGCATTGGCAACCCCATTTTTTGTTATTTTTGGTAAATGGTCGGATAAAATAGGGCGCAAATGGATTATGATGGCGGGTATGTTGATAGCGGTTTGCTCTTATTTGCCGATTTATAAAACAATGGATGCTTTGGCGGATGGCGCGACTAAACAAATCGTGGCGACGCAATCATCCATATCTACAACCTTAGCCGCCGATATTAAAAACCCTTCGGATTTAATTACCACCACCGCTATCAGAAATGTTTATACCGATGGCACTTACATCGAGGAAATTAAAATAGAAACGCAGTTGGCAGATGCCACAAAACCCGTTGTCAAGTCCGAAGTGAAAAAAACCGTTTATTTGAGTCCAAGCAACTATTGGCTCATGATGCTGTTGGTATTTTTCCAAATATTACTCGTTACAATGGTGTATGGACCCATTGCCGCTTTTCTCGTCGAGTTGTTTCCTACGCGCATCCGTTATACCTCTATGTCACTGCCTTATCACATCGGCAACGGCATTTTTGGCGGTCTGACGCCTTTTATTGCTACCGCTTTAGCTGCTGCGGGTGGGGCTGCTAAATTCAACGGTTTGTATTATCCGATAGCCATTGCAGCCGTCAGTTTAGTGATCGGTACGCTCTTTTTGAGTAAT
>JAYTON010000628.1:0-7031 GCA_043747725.1 Saprospiraceae bacterium | reverse complement strand
TAATTTATTAAAAATATATGTTTCAAAATACCGAAAAGCCACTAAAATTTAGAACTTATTGTCTTAAAATCTATTAATTTACATAATAAAATCTGAGTTCACAATGAATACCCCCTTCCATAACATATCAAGGTTATTCGTTGCGGCAGCCTTAACGACTTTACCCGCAATCATTAACGCACAAAACTCGCAACAAGGTGTGGAGGCGCGCCTCGATGTCGCTCATACCGTCAAAAATACAGCTGTAGTCATTGATGCCTTGCGCAATGACTATGAAAGCCCATGGTCTGGTACTATCAAATTAGATAAAATCGTCCTTAAAAATCATGGTACAGCAGTTATTGAAAATGGTAAAATCAAATTTACCCCTGATACCGATTTTAAAGGTGCTGCTCTCTTGAATTATACCGTTTGTAACAACCTGAAACAATGCGATTGTGGTTTAGTCATCATTGATGTGTCTGAAACCCCTATGCTCAATTATCAGGAAATAAAAATCTTCGCGCTTGAAGATGCAACCGTTACTTTCACATTACCCTTGGGTTTCCAACTTCAAACTTCTGCCAAACACGGTAGTATCACACCTACTGCACAAATAGGCGAATGGGAATACAAGCCCACCAGCAAATTTACGGGTTATGATAATACGATGTTTACGTTTAAAGATGTTGACGGTACTATTAAAGGTTATGAAGCCAAATTTGAAGTGCTCAAGAAACCCGCCCAATTTGTTACGAATGATATTGTTGCTACACCTATTGGAAAAAGCGTCCGTTTTAATGTATTAGACAATGATTATAGAAACGGAAGAGTCCGTATTGAATATGGTACTTGTATTGGTGGACAAATTCAAGGCTTACAAGATGGATTGGTCAATTTTACACCTAATCCTAATTTCAATGGTAAAGCAACTTTTAATTATACTGTCACTTATAATATTAACAATACTCAAATTTCAGAAACGGCTACAGTTCTGATTAATGTTTCCAATTTTTTACCTGATAAACAGCAATTTAGATTGACTTGTTCAGGTATCCCGATGGTCATAAAATATGCGGCTCCTATCAATACTTATCGTTTTGAACCGCTTAATGAAAAGACTGATAAAGCCGGTACAATTAAGTTTTATACAAGCATTGATACTATTATATCTAATCAGCGCATCAAAGGTGAAAACATTTTGCTATACACGCCCAATCTCAATTCGGGTTCATATGACGATTCGTTTTGGTTGAGATATTGTGTTGGAAATGACTGCTCCGATGATTATATCCAAGTTTTGATTAATTTAATAGAACCGCCGACATCAGAAGAGTTATGTATCAGCGAGTGCGTTTGGCCCGGCGATGCTAATGCAGATGGTGTAGTCAACATTTTAGATTTGTTCCCTATTGGCAATAATATGGGTCAATATGGTACGGCTCGAAAAGATAAATCATTGGAATGGTACGCGCATGGCGGTAATAATTGGGGACAACCGATTTACTATGACAGTCCTGTAGATTTGAAACATGTGGATACCAACGGTGACGGCTTAATCAGTGCTGAAGATGTGGATGCCATTGTCAATCATTATAGTAAAAACAGTACGCTCGCTCCTTATAAATCTATACATGATAGCGCAATAGAGATTCAATTGATTTCATCGGCTTCTTCTGTTCGCCCAGGCGACTTGATTGAAATGATTGTTTCAATGGGCAATGCCGAAAATCCGGCTTACGATACTAAGGGTTTGAGTTTTGGCATTAACTACGATGCTCAACTACTCAAAGAAGAGAGTATAAAAGCGGATTTCAATGCTTTGACTTGGCTCTCTCGATACGATGCCCATTTATCATTGGGTAAAATAGTAGAGCGTGGTAAATTGGAAGCAGGTTTGGTTCGAAGTAAAGGTAAAGGTGCCAATGGTCATGGTGAAGTAGGTAAAGTAAGAGCTATTGTTATTGATGATGTACATGGCTTCCGTGTAGGCGATAAAACCACCCTCAAATTCCGCCTTGAAAATGCGATGATGATGGGTGCTAATGGTCAGATTATCCAGCTCAAAACCCAAGACCTTGAGATACCCCTTGTAGCAGGCAAGAAAACGGATATTCTCAAGCAAGATGACCTCGTGATGTATCCAAATCCTGCCAGCGATATGGTCAACTTCTATATCAATGGAGTCAATACAATAGAGTATGTCCGCATCATGGATGCCGCTGGTCGTGAAGTCAAACGCGTATCGAATGTAGATGCTAAATCAGCAAGTATCCAAGTGGATGCGAGTATGCGCGGCTTTTATATCGCAGAAGTAATGACAGAAAAAGGTCGAATTATGAAAAAATTAGAAATATTTAAATAGAATTTTTACTTGACAACAACAAATTTCGTCGGCTGCACTAAGAAATACTATATTCTTTTGCCGACAAATTATAATCCCTAAACTATAAGCCCGTTCATCACTGAACGGGCTTTTCTATTAGCCAAGCCTACAACAAATACCCCCCTCAGTACGTTTTGATTTTATGCATTTTTGACTTAGATTTACGGGATAATTCAGGATATTAAGAGGCTATAATCATATAAATCAGTGATACGCTATGAAAAATATTTCATTCATAATACTTTCATTATCAATTCTTTACACTGTTAGCTGTACTTACACCATCAAAATTAAAGATGGCAAAACCGCTTACGAGCGCAAGCAATACGCCGTAGCCACTAATTTTCTTCAGAAAGAATATGGACATGGTAAAAGTACCATAGAAAAAGGCAAAACCGCCTTCTTACTCGGTGAATCATACCGTCAATTGCACAATGATGCAAAAGCAATACAATGGTATAAAACAGCTTATGATAACGGTGCTGGTGTTGACGCTCTCAAGGAACAAGCCTATGCGCTCAAACGTCAGGAACAGTATAAAGAAGCCGCTGAAGCCTTCAAACAATTGGGTATCGAAATCGGCTCACCTTATGAATATCGCCGTGAAATAACAGCTTGTACGGTGGCGCAGGGTTGGAAAGACGATGAAAAATACAACGGCTACAAAATAGAAGATACCAAATTCAACTCGGCCAATGCTGATTATGCCCCTATGATGTATGAAGGCGGCAAAGTAGTCATTACGAGTGATAGACCGAGTAGCACGGGCGAAGCCACTTATGGTTGGACAGGCAATCGTTTCGCCGATTTGTTTCTCGTTGAAGATAATGCAGTTAAAAATTTTGACAACTCATTGAACACCGCTTTCAATGAGGCAGCGGCAACTTTTACAGGCGATTTTTCTGAAATATTTTTCATCCGTTCGGGTGGTGAACAATCTGATGAGCAGTTTACGAAGATTTTTTATTCCAAAAAAATCAGTGGCACTTGGACAACGCCGGAAGTGCTGCCGTTTTGCAAAGACAAAATCAATTATAGTACCCCCTCAGTATCTAAGGATGGAAAGACGCTATATTTTGCTTCAAATGACCCCGAAGGTTGGGGAGGGCAGGATTTATATGTCTGTGTAAAAAGTAGCGAAGGTTTTGTAGATCCTAAAATTCTGGCGCGCACTATCAACTCTACTGGCAATGAAGCATATCCGTTTATTGACGGCGATACATTATATTTTGCCTCCGATTATCATACAGGTATGGGTGGTTGGGACATTTTTAAGTCCTATAAATTAAAAGATAATAATTGGTCAACGCCTCAAAATATGAAATCACCTATCAACAGTGGCGCTGATGATTTTAGCTATATTATTGATTATCAATCGGTTATGAATCCAGGTGTGTTGCAACAAGGATATTTCACATCCAATAGAATAGGTGGCAAAGGCAGTGATGATGTGTATCGTTTCGAGCGCCTGACACCTCCACCCCGCCCTGTCGTTGTCAAAATTGATACGCCTAAGACAACCGTTATTGTCTATAAAAATATATTAGAGGTCATAGTACTTGAAAAAATATTCGCTGCGGCTGATAATCCTAATTCAGCGGTTATAGGGCGCAAGCCTTTAGCAGATGCTAAGGTAAGTATTAATATGGGCGGAAAAAAGCGCGAAATCATCGTCAATACTGACGGGGTCGCTTCTATTGATTTGGATGACAATACGGATTATAGTTTCTTAGCCAGCAAAGAAGACTACCTGAATAATCAAGCTAAATTCACTTCAAAAGGCTTGGGTAAAGATCCGGCTAATCCTATTCAAAAATTTGAAGTTGAAATAGTTTTAGATAAAATATTTAAAAACAAAGAAGTCACGCTTGAAAACATCTACTATGACTATACTAAATGGGATATTCGCGCAGATGCACAACCGACTTTGAATAAATTAGCTGAAACCTTAGCTCAAAATCCAAATATAAAAATTCAATTATCTTCCCATACAGATTGTCGCGGCAATGACGATTACAATGCCACGTTGAGTCAAAAACGAGCTGAATCGGCAGTCAATTATTTGATTACAAAAGGCATAGAACCTGCTCGATTGAATGCTAAAGGCTATGGTGAATCGCAACCTGCGGTGAGTTGTAATTGCAATAAATGTACTGAGGCAGAGCATCAAGCCAATCGTCGGACCACGTTTAAGGTTTTGGAATAAATTGATTTCTATAATAATAAAATAGGCTGTCTCATACGTATGAGGCAGCCTATTTTTTTCAAGTATAATTTAAAATAAAAGGGCAGATAGTAAATAACAGAAAAATATTTTAAAAAAATTAAACGAACGTTTGATTTATACTAAACAAATGTTTAAATTTACACCCTAAATTTATCAATTCAAAATGTTTATCAAAAAGAAAAAGACTGAAGCCACTGATAGTCGAGAAGTAATTCTTCAAACTGCCTCTCGCCTATTCGCAGAGAAAGGATTTGAAGCTGTTTCGATTCGTGAGCTATCGAAAGAAGCCAATGTGAATATTGCTATGATTGCCTACCACTTTGGGTCAAAGGAAGGATTGTTTAAAGCCATTATAGGAGAGAAAATTCCCAAAATGACTGCGCAGCTTAAAAACATTCAAAAATCAGAAGGAACAGCTTGGGATAAAATTTCCGCTATAATTGACATTTATGTAGAGAGAATGTTCAATAATGGTGTTTTTAATAAGCTGGTGTTTAGAGAATTGAGCCTCGAACAACGTCCTGAACACCGTGAAACAATTCTCTCTGGGGTAGAAGGCAATTGGAAAATAGTGAAAACCTTTATTGAAGAAGGTCAAAAAAACGGGCTTTTCAAAAGTGATATTGATGCTGAATTAACGATGGCTTCTTTATTTAGCACCATCTTTTTAATCGTGAACACACCCTGTATAGCCGCCCGTATGATGAATGAAAAAGATGAAAAAATCATGTTTTCCGAAACCAATAAAACGCGATTGAGGCAACACTTAAAAAGTATGATGCGTGCTCATTTATTTATTAATCAAACGTTTAATTAAAACAAATCAAACGTTTCATCTGTTACAAAAAATTATCACCCGGCAATATTTTATTTCAATGCATTTCAAGATGAAAAACATACAAGTATTCTATTCATTAGCGCTATTAATTTTGGCTTTACCTTTCATTGGAAAAAGCCAAACAATTAGAACGATTACACTCAATGAAGCCATAAAATTGGGTTTGGAACACAGCCAGCAACTCAAAATATCGGGCGCAAAATACACGATAGCGACAGCCAAACGCGAGCAATTTTGGGGTACTCAAATTCCAACTGTTAGTTTAGTGAGTGGTTATTCACGTTTGAGTGATAATGTTGCTCCTTTTAAATTTCAAACTCCCGGCTCATCTGAAGCTATCATTCTCAATCCACAGATTTTAAATCAATTCACCAATCGCATCTCTGCTCAACAGGTTGTTTTTTCAGGGCTTCGTGCAGTCAATTTCTACAAATCAGCTGAGTTTCTTGAAAAAGCAGCGGCTTTGGATATTGATAAAGATAGGATTGAAATCAAAAATAATATCGCTGCGGCTTATTATAATCTCTACAAATTAGAAGCATCGAACGAAATTTTAGGCGAAAATCTCAAAGTACTGAGGGGTCGCTATAATGATGTTCAAAATTTCGTCAAAAACGGTACAGCACTCGAAAATGATGCGTTGAAAGCGGATTTAGCCATTTCTCAATTGGAGATGGCTAAAAAAGATGTGGAAAATGCCATTCATGTCGCTCTTTATAATGCCTGTATCCTTCTCGGTTTGCCGACTGATACGCGCCTCGAATTAGATAAATCGAATATTTTTCCTGAAAAAACACTTAATTCGTTGGATTTTTATTTGAATTCGTTGACTTCACGACCTGATATTTCGGCGACTGAATTACGCCGTCAATCAGCTTTCAAAAACATTGAGGTGGCTAAAGGCGGTGTTTATCCTGTCATCAGTTTGAACGCCAATTATTACGAAAATCGCCCGAATCAACGCGTTTTTCCTCAGCAAGATGCATTCAAAGGCACTTGGGATGCTGGCATTTTACTGACTTATAATTTAACAGGAGCTTATACTACAAAATTTCAAGTGAAAGAAGCACAAGCTAATTTGGCTCAAACAGATGCCTTCAAAACACAAATTACTGAGGGGGCTAAAATGGAGGTCACTGCCAACTTTTACGCCTATCAATCTGCCATAGATAAAATCGCTTTAACTCTAAAATCTATTACACAATCTACTGAAAATCAACGGGTTATGAAAAATAAATTCGATGCTCAGATGATTACCCTCGGTGAGTTATTGGACTCGGATTTCCTTGTTTTACAAGCTAAATTGAATCTTGAAGCGGCTAAATCTGACGCTGAAATCGCTTATTATAAACTATTGAAATCAGTAGGGAATTAATATTACAATTAAAAAATCATTAGCTAATGGCCAGTCAAAATAAAGCAAAGGTTATACGTTTCACTGTCGTGGGTTTGATATTAGTAGCGGCAGCTTATTTCGGATTTAAAAAAGTGAGTTTCATGTTGAACAATGAAGACACTGAAAATTCGCAATTGGAAACGAACATGGTTCCAGCCAGTCCAAAAGTGGGCGGCTACGTGACGGAGGTTTTGGTCAAAGAAAA
>JAYTON010000627.1:0-3271 GCA_043747725.1 Saprospiraceae bacterium | reverse complement strand
ACGGGCAAGACGCTTTTCCTTGAAAAAGAAGACCAAATTGATGCTGTAACGGCGATTTCAGGCTCTGGTCCAGCGTATGTATATTTTTTCATGGATGCCATGATGAAGGCGGCGCGGGAAATGGGCTTTTCAGAATCGGAAGCCGAATTGCTTGTGGTACAGACGTTTACGGGCGCAGTGGATTTATACAACAAATCGAATATCCCTTGCGAAGAGTGGATTAAGCGCGTGGCTTCACGTGGTGGCACGACTGAAGCAGCCCTTAACTCATTCAAAGCCAATACATTGCATCAAGATATTATTGATGGTGCTATGGCAGCTTTGCATCGGGCTGAAGAATTAGGGAAATAATATAAAACCGACTGAAAATAGCTTAAATATATAAGTTATACTGAGGGGGGTATTCAACAAAAATTGCATAATTTATTGATTGTCAATAAATTATGCAATTTTTTTTATAAAATATTGGTTTTTAGATAAAAATGCACTTAATTTGTTATAAAATAAAATTAATATATTTTTAAAACTTTTAATAACAAATTTAATCTTAAACCGATGATAAAAATTATCCTCTCATTACTCATTTTGATACCCCTCAGTATTTTTGCTCAAAATGCAGAACAAGACCTTGAAAATGGTGTCAAAATTTATAATGCTCTTCAAGAGTATATGGCTTCACTTGACCAACTCAATAAGGTGACCGCTGACGTATTGAATAATATTAAAAAACGAGTCAAGGATGGTTCTACATTGCTTGAAAAAGCCATTGAAAGTGTCATGGTAAAGCAATATATTTTGATGTACAATATGGGTGCTATATTTTTAGCAGGTTTGGGTGGAGATATGTACTTTGGCATTGGAGCTGCTTACAATCAATTGGATGGTGGCAATAATACCTATTGGAATAAAGATAATTTCAAAATTGATGACGCTTTTTTGACTAATAGAAAGACTAATTATTTTAGTTTTACTATGCGTTTAGGTATTTCAATTGGCTTTGGACGATAAGTCTATCCCCGTCTTGACACGCTCTCCTCGCAGTGATATTTAAAAATTTTATTGATACAGGTAAGAATTTATAAATAAAAGAGCCATTTCGATGTTCGAAATGGCTCTCTTTATTTATAAATTGTGTCCTAATTATTTGATTATAAATGAATTGAAAATTATAAAACTCATCCCGAAGGGATGAGTTTTATAATTTTTAATTTTTACCTGACTTCGTCTTATCAGTAGCTACATTAGAACTTTTCTCAATTTCGTCATATACTTTTCTGATGGTCAATGATTTTTCATCATTATCCATAATGACAATCACTTTGTACACACCTTCGCGTTGAGCAGAAAGATCAACAGATATATTATTTAATCCTGATAAAAGCATTTTAGTACCTTGCCAAACGATAGCATTCGTACCATCTACTATTTGCAATACTGAGCCACCATCTTTCATAGCATCTACAGTAAAGTTGAAAGACTTATTAACGGTTTCACTCGAAAGCTGAACCAGCATGACATTCGACTCTAATTTTTTATTGATAGAAAGCACATCAGAGTAACTGAATGTACCATCAAAATCCACTTGTTTGAGGCGATAATAGATTTTGGCACCAGTCGCTTGAGGGTCGAGGAAATTATATTTTTTTGAAATCTTGGAAGTGCCTGCTCCTCTGACGGTACCTGCGGTTTGAAATTCGGCGCCGTTTTGTGATTTTTCAAGGATAAACATGGAGTTATTGGTTTCAAAGTCAGTGCTCCATGAAAGCATGATACCGATAGGAAATTCTTCTGCGCGAAGCATGTGGTCGTAGTTACATTCTGCTTTGAGGTTCTGGATACTAAACAATGCAGCTGCAGTAAAAACAGAGAATAATCGAATGCAATTAATATTTTTCATAGATTTTTTAGTTTAAAATGTGATTAACAACTTGTTCGGGAAAATATGTTAACAAATTAAGCATATTTTTTAATAATTTCCTTTTCTCTTTTTCAGAAACTGTGACGTTAAAATTCGTTAAATTCTGTTAAGAGGATTTTAAAGTTGTTGTGTAGAAATCTACAATAACCTATTTTTATACGACCTAATTATGATTGAAATTTTTAATCAAATCTTGATTCAAACTTTTCTATAAAAAATTAGTCCAATAAAGCAATTCAGCTTCAAAATTCATTTTTTCATTCATTTAAATTAAACTAAAAACGTACCAAAATGATTAATAAAAATATATTTACTCGTTTTATAAGCATAATTACTCTAATTTGGGTAGTCTCTTCATGTAGTCCTGAACTGCGTCCTTTCACCAGTAATTTGCTAAAAGAAGGTGAATGGAGTGACAGCGAATTGAAAAAAATTCAATTTTATTTGTCAAATGATTTAGTGATTAGCCGTGCTCTAACAGATGGTACAAGTGAAATTACCTCAGGTACTATAAAAATGGTGAAAGGTGAAAAGGTAGAAGAAGTTCGTATTCCTCAAGGCACACCGGGTGTTTTTTTATTCAAATCAGATAAAGACCATTTTGCTATCGGTTTTGATGGTGCGTCAGATAAAAGATATTTGATGTTTGGACCCAATCCGAAACAACGCGGTGCCTATGTTTTGTTAGCATCTGAATGGAAAGATAGGCAAGGTAAAGTCCGTTTTGATGATAAATTTTATTTCACCAATCCCGACGGTGCATGGGCAAATCTGATGGTAGATTTAAGGAAAATTAAGAAAGTAGAAGTGTCGTCTAATACAGTCAGAGGGAGAAGGGTGGAGTGAGTTATTTGTTAATCGTTAGGCGTTTTCATTAGATAAACGAATAACGATTAACAAATAACGAATTATACTGAGGGGGTCATTGAGTAAAATAAATAGGAGTGATGCCCTCGATATTTTTAATTTTTTTCTCAAACCATTTGACTGGAGCTTGTGTTTTATCTCCGGTGGATGTATCGCATTTAAAAAAGATGTAGTAGAGTTGTAAGCAATAGCCTATTTTGTCGAAAAGCATATCAAGGCGAGCGGAAGCCTGTTCAGGTTCATCTTCGAGGATTTCTAATCGCCAGCAATAATAGGCTTCATCATGCAATTCAATTATATCTAAAACTATGGAATCATCTATATAATTTTCAGCAAAAAGGCGGGCTAAAATGCTATGATGTTTAGACCAGTCGCGCGGATAGTTTTTATCTTCTATGTATTTAAAGCTGTCATGCAATATAGTGATGAGCCGTAGCTTTTGGCGGTCGTCTATACTGAGGGGGGTAGCAATTCGATTGATATTAT
>JAYTON010000626.1:0-3908 GCA_043747725.1 Saprospiraceae bacterium | reverse complement strand
TGCTCGAAAATTCAAGGACATGATAACCTTTTTTGACAATATTAATCAAACCCAGCAGCACCCCATCTGCCGTATCCGCCCTATTAATCAAGCCAATTTGAAGACCCCTCAGTCTATTGGCATTATTAATCAAACCAATTTGGATAACTACTGTATCAGCTTTATTACCCACAGCTGCTGCTTGGAAAAAAGTGCGCCCTTCCGCCGTTTTATTGTACATGCCCGCTATTTGAAAAACGCCTCTGCCACCCACCTCTGCATAATTATTGATGCCAGAAATTTGAAGACCCCTCAGTATTGTATCCGTATAATTTGTAATACCCGCTGCTTGCAAACCGCTCACCTTCCGCGTCCGATTAATAATAGCGGAAGCTTGAATTCCTTTCATATTGCCTTTCACGATATTAAAAAGCGTAGCCAATTGCACACCTTTCACATCGCCTTGACTGATATTGCCGATGCCCGCCACCTCCATTTTATTATTGCCTTTTGAATAACCTACCGTCGCATTGAATGACCAATCATTGACGACATTGCCGCTCAAACCTAAGTTCGTACCTACGTAAGGCGCGAGCGACGCTTGCCATTTTCTACTGAGGGGTTCTTGAATATTAAGCTCATTGATGCGCTGAATTTCACTCACCGTCCGACGAATCGCTTGATTGATTTGAAGATTAGAAATAAGCGTTTGCTCCGTAAAATCTTCAGTTTTAGCCGATTTTTCTACGATTTTATCATTATTTCCTTGTATTTCTTTCGATTCAGCCTCCAATTTGGGCAATAGAGACACATCAATATTTTGAGGATTCACCTTTTCACTCCGCACTTGTAAAACCGTATCGCCATAATTGTAACGCGCGATGGAGAGCTGCTGAATGGGCTTTCGAGTAATAATTTCGTAATAGCCCGCGCTATCAGTTGTCGCCGAAGCCAGTGTGTTTTTATCGTAAACAGTGACGTTTGAAAGTTTTTTACCCGTTTTTTTATCGCTGATATAGCCGCCAATGAGTTGCTCATCGGCTTTGAGTTTTTGAATAATCAGGTAATTGCCTTTTTCTTTAAATTGAAAATTATTACCCAAAAGATTGGTCAAAACAGTCCGCACTTTTTCAGTTTCAACACTCAAAGAGATTTTTTTTTCAGCATTAAAAATCTGGGCATTGTAGGAAAAATAGAAACCGGCTTGTGTTGACATATCTTTTAAAACATCACCCAAAGGCATATTGACTACTCTAATCGTTACGTTGCGTTCGAGTATAGGCGCTGCGATATCTCCCTCCTGCCACGCTTCGCTCGCAGTGACAGTTATATTAAAAAGAAAAGAAGACGTCAGTAAAAGAAATAAGATTAAGGATAACAAGTGTCTGTTTTTTTTCATAAATAATTGATTTTTCCTAAGGGGATTCCTACGGAACAAGGATTTAAATGTACAAAAACCTATAAGACTTAAAAATCTTATAGGTTTGTAAAAATAAAACCTCCTCCTAAAATTTGCTTTTTATATTCGACGGATGTTTATTTAATATCGCCTAATTTTCACAACCTCTCCCCCTCAGTATAATCCTATCTCCTTGCTTTTCGACTTCAATTTTTATGCTTTCGCCAATAATTTCTTTAAAGAAAAACTCTAAGTCTTGTCCTTCATACACGGTTGTAATTTCACAGTTTTCAAGAGCGGGCGAAGCAATTTCTATATCATATCCAAACAATTTGTTTATTTTTCCAACCACATCTTTCAGTTTATTGCTTTCAAAGTCCAATCGCCCTGTTTTATAAGCCGTGACATTTTTATCGACATTGTTGCTTTTATCAAAATTGCCTGTCAAAATATCATAAACTGCTTTTTGCCCTTTTGTTAATCGAAGCGTTTCTTTTTGACCCAACACCTCCACAATACCTTCTTCAACCACAACAATTACCTTATTGGATTGCGACAAATTATCAATATTAAATGCTGTGCCGACCACTTTTACCTCTAAAGTTTTGACTTCAATCACAAACGGTTTTTCGGTATCATGGGCTATTGCGAAATAGGCTTCTCCTGCCATTTTTACGCGGCGTTCTTTTTTTGAAAAGGCTGTGCTGATACTCGATTTTTTATTCAAAGTAATGACTGAACCATCTGTCAAAGTTTCAGTTTTTATTTCCAATTCTGCTACATAATTATTTTGAATAGGCTTAATTTTTTCATTGAAAAATAAATAAGCCGTGATTAAAAAAGCTATGACTGCCGCTATTTTAAAAATATTATTGATTGATAACCATTTGATAGTCAAGGATTTAGGTGTATGAATGCGTTTTTGAACCCTTGCCCAAGCCGCATTAGTATCAACTGCCGCTGACCCCGAATACTCAAGAGGTAAAGCATCCGCTGACTTCGACCACAGCCGTTTCAAATCGTCAAAATACTGTCGATTTTCAGGCGTAGCATCGAGCCATTCACTGAGCCCTTTTTTGTCTTCAGCAGTCGCTTCATCGGTCAAAACTTTGGCGATGAGGTCATCTATTTCAGGTGAAAATGCGTTCATTTTTATATATTTTTGAATCCTTTATTTTACACAATTAAAAAAAACCATCACAAAACATAAAAAATCAACCAAATCCAATCTCAATCTTTTCAACGCTTTCCCCATTTGATTCTCTACAGTTTTGATAGAAATATTTAAATGCTCGGCAATGTCTTTATATTTCATTTCCTCAAAACGGCTCAATTTAAAAACAAGGCGGCACTGTTCGGGCAAATCTGCAATCGCTTTTTCAATTCGTTGGCTGAGTGCCGATTCGGTGATGCGGTCGGGTTGAAATTCAGGATTTTGATTGAGATTATCTAAATTCATAACTTTGTAGGCATCCCTAATTTTCGTTTTTTTAATCTGATTCAGACTCGCATTGCGAACAGCTCGGAACAGATACGCCTGCACCGAGCTGGTCACTTCAAGGCTCGTTCGCTGTTCCCAAAGTCTGCAAAACATCGTTTGCACCACCTCCTCCGCTTCCGCACGGTCATCCAATAGCGTCCCTGCGAAGGCGCATAGGCGAGGGTAATACGCTCGAAACAATTGTTCAAACGCCGACTCATCGTCTATTTTAAAAGACGTAAACACTTGTTTTTCAATCAGTTGCACAAATATTTGGTTTTTTAAAGTAATAAAAACAAAGCAGGGAAAACATAAATTCTTTTCATGATTGTCCTAAATTTTTAGTGATTTCTTAAATTTTAATTTCTTGATTTTAGATAGGACAATTAAGTGAAAGGTTACCCCTATTTTATGAAGGAGGATTGAAGCTGGATATTGGCAAATTTCATGTACGAAACAAAAAAGCCCATATTTTATTACAAAACATGGGCTTTTTGCTATTCTTCATTTAACAACTAATTGAAATCGCTCTTCAATTAAAGCATCAAAAATTATTGAATATTCTGATTGTGATGCTAATGATACTAAGAATACATTGGTATCCAATACGACCACTGGTATTTTATTGTTCTTCTTCATTTAGCCATTTTTTCATGGTTTCAGAAGTATAATCACGTTCTTCCCATATTTGAGAAGTTCTTTTACGAATTCTCTGAGCAAAGAAATTAATTAAAACTTTTTTCAAGTCTTTCAATTCTTCTTCTGGCAAGTCGTAAGAAAATATTTTCAATAACTCTAATTGTGTATTAGAAAGACCTTGTGGTAATTGTGACATGATTTAAATTTTAGACAAATTTAACCTTTTTAATGTTTATTTAAAACAATTTATGAGATTTTATACTGTACTAATGCTATAAAATATTTAGCAAAAGCCATCAATTTACTCTCTTCCCATTTATCAGCCATAAATTGCAAACCAATTGGCAACCCCTCAGTATTTTGACCAATCGGTACAGCGATGCCCGGGATGCCGACCATATTCGCTTGCAC
>JAYTON010000625.1:0-3011 GCA_043747725.1 Saprospiraceae bacterium | reverse complement strand
GACATCGTTTTTTCGACATCACCGTGAAATGGGTCATAAAATTTAGAAATCATATCCACCCAGTCGCGGTGACCTTCGGCTATATCATCCAATTGATTTTCAACTTTTGCCGTGAAACTATAATTCATGACATTATCAAAATGCTTATCGAGAAAATCGACCACAAGCATACCCATATCGGTTGGCACCAAGTGATTTTTCAAAGCACCCGTCATTTCAGTTTCGGTCTTTGTGAAAATACCACCGTCTTTAGTCAATTTCAACACTCGGAAAGGGCGAGCCGTACCGTCTCTCGTTTCTTTTACCACATAGCCCCTATTTTCCTCCATAATTTTAGTAATCGTCGGCGCATATGTGGAGGGACGACCGATGCCTTTTTCTTCAAGTTCTTTGACCAAAGCCGCTTCCGTGTAGCGAGCCGGTGGGCGCGTATGGCGTTCAGTAGCGGTCATATCGTTGAAGTCCAAAACTTGCCCGATTTTGAGGGGAGGTAAAACGCCCTTCGCATCTTCTTCATCTTCATCTTTGGATTCCAAATAAACCTTCAAAAAGCCATCAAACTTAATGACTTCACCTTCTGCAACGAGTTTTGTTTCTTTTATTGTAGAAATATCAATGTCAACGGTTGTCTTTTCCAATTCAGCGTCTGCCATTTGAGAGGCAATTGCGCGTTTCCAAATCAATTCATAAAGGCGTTGCTCATCGCGGTCTTGCGAAACAGTGCGGTGCTGAATATAGGTTGGGCGAATGGCTTCATGCGCCTCTTGAGCCGATTCTTTACCCGTTTTGAAACGACGAGTTTGAACATATTGCGCGCCGAACGATTTTTCAATTTCTATAGCAAAATCAGCGATAGCGGTTTCACTCAAATTAGTCGAATCGGTACGCATATAAGTAATGTGTCCCGCTTCGTATAGGCGTTGAGCGTTTTGCATCGTGCGATTTACAGACATACCCAGTTTACGGCTTGCCTCTTGTTGAAGGGTTGAGGTTGTGAACGGTGCAGTGGGTTTGCGTTTGAGTGGCTTGGTTTCAATTTTATTTATTTTAAAAATTGCACCCTTGGATTTTTTCAAAAACTCCATCGCCCCCCCCTCAGTATCAAACCGTTCTGGAGCCTCAGCTTTTAACGTAACGCTTTTATTTTGAGCATTTAATACATTAAAATTAGCATCTATTTTAAAGAAAGGTGTTGTTTTAAACTTCTGAATATCACGCTCTTTTTCAACTACTAATTTCACTGCTACTGATTGAACACGACCTGCAGAAAGTCCTCCTTTTACTTTTTTCCACAATAATTCAGACAATTCAAAACCCACCAAACGATCCAATACACGCCGTGCTTGTTGAGCATCAACGAGGTCTAAATCGACAAGGCGTGGATTTTGAACGGCTTTTAGTATAGCAGGTTTAGTGATTTCGCGGAAAACAATCCGTTTCGTGGTGTGTTCATCCAAGCCTAAAACCTTGCATAAATGCCATGAAATAGCTTCACCCTCGCGATCCTCATCCGTTGCAAGCCAAACCTCTTCTGCCTTTTTCGCCAGCTCTTTCAGTTCTTTCACCACTCTTTGCTTATCGGGCGTGACAACGTAGTTGGGTTTGAATTTGTTTTTAACGTCAATGCCCAAGCCGCCTTTCTCTAAATCACGCACGTGACCGAAGCTGGATTTGACTATAAAATCAGGTCCCAATATTTTTTCGATCGTTTTCGCCTTTGCAGGCGACTCCACTATTAATAGGTTTTTGCTCATCTTTTATTTAATAAAATATTGATAATCAACTTTTTATAAGTTAGATTATACCATCTTAGGTCAATTTTGTTTTAAAAACAGGGCAAAAGTATAAATTATTATAAAACATTGTATTCTTTTTAAAAAGTAAGTCGCACTACCCCTCAGTATTTAGATATTAGATTTTTAGATGTTAGATGTTTAGACAGCAAAATAATATCTAATTGTCTAATATCTAAACGTCTATTGTCTGACATATTACAGTTCACTGTCATTTTTAAGTCAAAAAGAAATTGGCGTATTACTAAAGGTAGAATAGTCCTATAGCTTTGACATTTCAAAATTAAATTCTATTTAATATTCATATTTTCAGAAAATATGTTGTCAAAGTTCTACAATATTCCCCTATTGTTATTTACTTGTTTGGCTGGTTTACTATTCAGTCAAAACAGCGTAGCATCTCTGAATCAACCTCTTACAGATAGCATTTCTTTTAATAAAACAATGGAAGTATTTGTTATTACAGGCAATTCTAAACTGACGGGTATTGATAAATGTGTTGTGCTGACCCATGTTATTTCATTAGAAAAACTTCAATCGCTGGCTGTCCAAAGTGTTGCCGATGTTTTAAAATTTCTACCCAACCTCCGCATTCAACAAGATAATATATTAGGGACTGGTATGACTATGCAAGGCATATCTGGTGAAAACGTCAAAATATTGATTAATGGGATTCCTATAATAGGTCGCCAAAACGGCAATATTGACCTGTCGCAATTGAATGTCAACAATGTAGAGCGCATTGAAATAGTGGAAGGACCGCTTTCGGTGCAATATGGCACCAATGCGTTGGCAGGTACAATCAATATTATTACAAAGAAAAAGCCGAGCAAAACGGTTGATTTTCAAGGCAGTACTTATTATGAATCAGTTGGGCATTTTAATATAAATACGGCGTTAGGATGGCAAGGCAATAATCAGAGTGTGATGATGTCGGGCGGACGTAATTTCTTCGGCGGTTGGTCAGACAAAGACACTTCACGATTTCAGGATTGGAAACCAAAGATTCAATATTTTGCCGATGTTAACTACAACCTCGATTTAGGCAAAACTAAAATAGGCTATACAGGCAATTATTTCAATGAATTTATACTCAACCGAGGACAGCCTCGCCCACCCTATTTTGAAAATGCTTTTGACGATAAATACTATTCTACTCGATATTCAAACGGATTAAATCTGACACATTCGTTTGATAATCAAATCAATACAAATATT
>JAYTON010000624.1:0-2436 GCA_043747725.1 Saprospiraceae bacterium | reverse complement strand
GCTCAAGGGGAATCGCGTGAGCAAATCATCAGCTCCATGACTGAAGTAGCGGAAGGCGTTCGCACGATTAGCATTGCACATCGGGTGGCGCGGACGTATAGGCTGCATGTGCCGATTACGGATATGCTTTATCGAGTGGTTTTTGAAGGGTTTGATATTGATAGAGCCATTACTTATTTGATGGAATACCCTTATGATATTGACGTAGATTTTGTTTGATACATTTTAAACATAAACCTAACACTCAAAACTAAGCATGCTCAATGGTATTACACTTAATGAAAAGAGTTACTTTTTATAATCATTCGTCTAAATATGTAAATTATTCCTTTTTATTAGAAATGCTTTTTAACTTTGTTGGCTTTTTATGCAAAGTTCACACAACCCATTGACTATCAAAATATTACAGGATTTTCATGCGTTATTACCCATGAAACTTTTCGAGTAAAAACTTATGAAAGTAAAAATAATAATTACACTTTTATGCCTGCTTTTTATCTTTTCAAATAATCAAGCACAATCGCTTCCCAAGCTAAAAAATGATGGTTTGGAGCTTTTCAATGCTGGAAAATATGCGCAGGCTCTTGTCCTTTTGCAAAATTATCAACGCCAAAAAGGAGATGATAGAGACGTGATTCGCGCTTTGGGCATTGCTGCATATCAATCCAATCAGTTGACTCTCGCTAAACAAATGCTCACCGCCATTGCAGAGGATAAAAAAATCGACCCCTCAGTATTTCTCTATTTGGGAAAGACTTACCATGCCGAATTGGACTTCAAAAATGC
The DNA here is from genome assembly GCA_043747725.1 of Saprospiraceae bacterium. Classification (GTDB taxonomy): domain Bacteria; phylum Bacteroidota; class Bacteroidia; order Chitinophagales; family Saprospiraceae; genus JAAFJT01. Next base: position 1,650 of record JAYTON010000624.1, on the reverse strand, counting down.
TGCAAAATCCTACAAAGACTTTCTGAGAAAAACAAAAGATGATGATCCTTTGCGCAAAGTGGTGGTGGCTGATGTCAAACGCTGTTTTGCAGGCATGAAAATCAGTATTCAACCCGACTTGGCTTTGGTAGAAAATTTGGGTGAAAATGTCAATTCTTTGCACGATGAATTCGGACCTGTTTTAAGCCCCAACGACGATGAAAAAATTTACTTCTCCGCTGCTCGCGAAGATGCAGAAGGAGGACTCCGCACTGAAGAAGGTCTGTCGGATATGAAAAATGGCAAGTATGTGAGCGATATTTATTTTACCTCTTTTGAAAGCGGCGATTGGACAATACCTGAGCATCTCGAAAACCCACTCATTAATTCAGCGCGCCATGAAATATTGCTTGATTTTACCAACGGCGGTAAAACCATGTATTTTTTTAGAGGATTAACGCAATTCAGCGGTGAGGTGCTTGTCGATACTTTCAAATCGGGGTCAGATGTTCGCAGCCTACCTCCTCAGTTTCAAAGCCCTATGATGGCTTCAGAAGGTGATAATGCACTCTATTTTTTCAATGATAGCATCCTTCTTTTCAACAGTCGAAAAGCAGGTGGTTATGGCGGATTGGATTTATATTATTCTATTTTCTCTAAAGGTAGATGGTTGCCCGCTAAGAATTTTGGCTCGGCTATCAATACCCCTTTCGATGAAACAACGCCCTATTTGGCTAAAGATGGACGGACTTTATATTTTTCATCCAATTCAACCCTTTCGATGGGCGGTTTTGATGTTTATAAATCCACATTTAGCGATGATAGCTTGCGCTTTATGACTGCCGTTAATCTCGGAAAACCCATTAATTCTGCTGGCGACGATACTTATTTTCGGCTTACGCCCGATGGGATGAAAGCTTACTTCAGTTCCAATCGGCGTGATGGGGGCTATGGAGAGCGCGATATTTATACCGCTCTGTTCAAAAGTTTTCAGAAAGAACAAAACTCCTCAGTACCATTAGCTTTTCACATGGTGGAGGAGTATAAAGTGAATAATGTTTCCAAAATAGATAATGTAACCACTGCTAAAATTGCCACTTTTACTTTGTCGCCCATTTTTTATGACAATGATGATGATGTACTGAGGGGTGAAAATCTTCGACAAGTGAAAAATGCTTTAGCCCTTGTCAAGCAATTTTCAGCCTTGAAAATCATCCTCACTGTGAACAGCAATGAAGGTGAAAAAGCCTCGTTCGACCTCTATTTCGGTATGAAACGCGCTGAAAAAATTGCTAAATATTTGCTCGATAATGGTTTGCATAATGAAAATATTCTGATAAAATCAGTAGGGGCTAACTTCCCAATTGCTAAAATATTCATAGATGGCAACCCCAATCCGGCAGGTGAAAAAATGAATCGCCGCATTGACCTCAGCATCGCCAATCAGACCACCGAACCCGTCAAGATAGAGTACGATGCGCCGCCAGTTTCACAATTTATGACAGAAGAGAAGGGCGATAAACTCAAACGTCACGCCAAAGGTTTAAGTTATAAACTCCAAATACTCACCACCAAACGCATTTACGACAATGAATTGCTCTCCAAATACGGCGATGCCATGATGGAAGCCGTTGGTACTGAGGGGTTGTATCAATACACCGTCGGACTCAC
>JAYTON010000623.1:0-5164 GCA_043747725.1 Saprospiraceae bacterium | reverse complement strand
TGTTGTTTGTCAAAATTTGATTTGATAATGTATATAATAGATTAATCATTGCAAAAATAACTATTTTCTGATAATTCTCACACCTCATTAAAAAAAACTCTTACCTTTTTTTTAACATTTGTTTAAATAATCTTTTTTGAAAAACAGTTAAATAATGATTATTTTTAATAAAATAATGCTTCAATCGTTATCTTGCTCATTCAACCCCCTCAGTAAATTCAATATTTTCTTAATACTTTCGGCTTGATTTTTGAATTTATCAGCAGGAGTTATGCGATATAAAATAAATTCAATATTGATTAACTCTTAATCATGTAATTTAATTTAGAAATCTAAAGTCCAAAACCCATAACTCAAACTGAGTGAGACCACTTGTCCCGACTTTTATAATAGAGCGTTTCAAAAAAAACGAAAAACGAGGCTCTTTTTGTAGCACTACTTTGTTCGTGGACATTAGTGGGTTCACACCGCTGACAGAGCAGCTTATGCAACACGGTACTGAGGGCGCTGAGATATTATCGGACATTCTTGACCAAATATTTAAACCTATAGTTGAGCGTGTGTATGTTCAAGGTGGTATCATTCCCCACTTTGCCGGCGATGCTTTTACAGCTATTTTCGAGGGTGAAAAAACGAATCTCGTAGCAGGTATTGCTTTAAAGATAAAGTTGAAATTTGATGAAAATCCTTTCGTTCAAACCAAATTTGGTGACTTCAAAATCAACGTTCGCATCGGTTTATCTTATGGTTTGGTAGAGTGGGGTATTCTTGGAAATAACCTAAAAACTTTCTATTTCAAAGGCTCTGCCGTTGAGCGAGCGACTTTAGCGCAAACACAAGCGCAACCTCAACAAATTATTATTGATAAATGGTTTAAAGAAATTTTTAATGCACAAAAATTTGATTTACAATGCATTAATGAAAATTTTTCAATTCTAAATAACAATTTAAATATGCCACCTCTCCTGCCATGCTCTGCTCGCAGTGACAATATAGAATGCTCAAAACCATATATTCTTCTTGAAAATAAACTTGAAAGTGTACATAGCCTCACAGCCTCTGACCTCACCTATTTCATCCCTCCTCATATTATAGAGCAGAATGTAAAAGGGGAATTTAGAGATGTAGTAGCCATTTTTATCTCCTTCGCTAATGCGCATGAATATGTTGATTTGGAAGCCATTTCATCTATTATTTTAAAAGAATTTGAGAACTACGGTGGTTATTTTAAAGAGATAGATTTCAGTGAAAAAAATGGTGTGATGGTCGGCTTTTTTGGCGCACCAAAAAGTTTTGAAAATAATACCATCCGAGCGTTAGAATGTGCTTTAGCTATTCAAAATGAACTGAGTCTTTTGCAAACTAAAAAGCCATACCTGTTCCGATTCGGATTGGCTTCGGGCATGGCGTTCGCGGGTATAGTGGGTGGCAAGGAGCGTTGCCAATATGCTGTCGTGGGAGATCGTGTGAACCTCGCTGCACGCCTCATGCAAAATGCCGAATGGGGCGAAATTTTAGTCAATAAAAATATGCTCAATGTTCGGACTTTTGAATTTCATAAAAAAAGGAAAGTCACTTACAAAGGCATGTCTTATGAAACACCTACATTTCAACTTCTAAAAAAATGCCCAGAGGAAAAAACTTTTTTTTCAGGCAATATGATCGGTCGAAATAGTGAATTAGAAAAATTATTTAATTTTTCAAGGGAAATAACACAAAATAAAGTAGCTATCGTTGCCAATATTTATGGCGAGGCAGGAATTGGTAAAAGCCGGTTGACCTACGAATTGCGTCAAAATTTAGAAAAAACCAGTGACATTTATTGGGCAAATTGTCCAGTCGATCAGATTTTAAAAAAACCTTTCAATCCGTTTGTTTATTTTTTAAAACAATTTTTTCATCAGAATCCTGAAAAAACAGCAGATGAAAATAGGGTTTTCTTTAAAAATGCTTTTGAAAACCTTTGTAAAAGCATTCCAAAAGAGCCGAATACTGAGGGGGGCGAATTATTGCGTACTCAATCCGTTTTAGCGGCTTTAATCGGCTTGACTTACCTTGATTCTCTCTGGGAACAACTCGATGCGAAGGGGCGTTATGACAATACTTTGATAGCCCTGAGGAGTCTTTTTATAAGCATTTCAATGTCTCAACCGCTTGTGATTGAATTGGAAGATGCACATTGGCTCGATGATGATTCGCAATTGTTTTTAAATTATTTTATTAAAAAAATAGCCACTCAGTCTATTTTAATACTCACCACTTCGCGCTATAATGATGAGGGTATGAAAACACCTGTTTTTGAAGATTTTTTATTGAAAGAACAGCATATTTTACCGTTAGAAATTGATTTAAATTCTTTTACAAAAGCAGATTTATCCGATTTTACGGCTCATATACTGAGGGGGGGTATTCATCCTGATTTCACTGAAACACTCTGGCGAACGACCAATGGTAATCCTTTTTATGTAGAGCAAGTATTAGATTATTTTATCGAAAATGATTTATTACAACTTGTTGATAACGAATTAGTTAACTCTAAAATATGGCAAATAAAAGACCCAAATGTTAAAATATCGAACTCCATTTCAGCCGTTTTGACAGCTCGAATTGACCGGCTGTCAACCATTTTAAAAGAAACAGTGAAAGCCGCAGCGGTCATCGGAAGAGAGTTTGAATTACCTATTTTGACGGAGGTTATGATGGCTCATGATGAGTATATTCGACGAAATGGCAACGGCAAAATGGCATTGCGCGAGCAAGTGAAAAATGCTGAAAATGGACAAATTTGGTCTGCCATGAATGAGTTGCGTTATATTTTTAAACACTCACTTTTACGCGAAGCGATTTATGATATGCAACTGAAAACGCGCCTACGCGAACTGCATGAAATGATAGCAAAAGCCATCGAAAAAATATACGCTGAACAACTCGACGACCGCTTTATCGACCTCGCTTTTCATTACGAACAAGCGAATAATCCATCCAAAACCAACGAATATTTGAAAAAAGCAGGTGATTTTGCTCGCCGAAAATTTCAAAATCAACAGGCTGTGGATTTGTATGAAAGACTTTTAAAAAATACAAAAGATAAGGCTGAGATTATCAAAACCCTCATAAAAAAAGGTGAGATTATGTTGCTTATCGGTCAGTGGAAGGCTTCAGAATTTTGTTTTGAAGAAGCACTCAATATCGTGATTTCTGAAAATATGGAATTGTTCAAAGGGCGTGTTTACAATGCTGTGGGTTTGCTTTTAATGTTGAAAGGTAATTATTTTGATGCTCAAAATCAGCTTGAAAAAGCAGCAACATTCAGTGAACAATTCATTGATTATCAAGGCATTGCGAAGGCTTATGGTAATTTAGGTAACTTATATTTTAGACAAGGAGAATATAAAAATGCTAAGGATTATTATACTCAAAGTATTGGGATTAGCTGTGAAAATAATTTGCGGAGCAATGCTCAAATTGTCTCTCATTTGGGCTTAACTTATATGAATCAGGGCAATTATACTGAGGGGGTGCGCTGTCAAGAAGAAGAATTAAAAATATGTGAATTACAGAATGATTCTGTCGGTATGTCAAATATTTATGTGAATTTAGGCATTGTGTGGTCTGAAAAAGGAGACTACGAAAATGCCTTAGACTGCCTTGAAAAAGGTTTGATTTTATCTAAAAAATTAGGAAACAAACAGTTGACATCTATTGCAATGGGCTGCGTAGGCAATGTGTGGCTACAGAAAGGGGATTTTGAACAATCGCAGAGTTACTTTGAACAAGACCTGAAAATGGCAGAGGAATTGGGCGATAAACAAGGCATTGCTATTGCCTGCGAATTAATTGCTAAACTTAATTCAGTGAAAGGAGAATTTGAAGAAGCGATTGATTTTTTTGAAAAAAGCCTGACTCTGAGCCATGCCTTACACTATCAAAAAGGTATTGCCAAAGCGTTGCATGGCATGGGTGAAGTATATGCTTTTCAATGCGATTACTTAAAAGCTTTGGATTGTCTTGAAAAAGCCATTAATGTTTGCAGAAAAATCAATAACAATTTGATTTTGGGCAACTGCTTGACAGATAAGGGCAATGTTTTAATCAGATTGGGTGACATTTCAGGTGCGCGGATGCTACAAAAAGAGCTAAAATTTGCCATAGATTTTTCGGGAAGTGAGAAACTTTTTTCTTATTCTAAATCATTTTTTAGTAAGATATAAATCCTTGTTATTCAACTATTTATGAACCATTTTCAATTGTTTTATAATTAATAGTTCAAAAAAACACAATTATTCCTCGTCACATTATCCCTTTTTAGATTTAGTTTTTTTTTGTTAAACTGAGCCTTTCGCAGTGTTTTGGTACAGTTTTGTACTACTTCAACCGAATCTTATTCTTTAACCTAAAATCTGTTGGTCTTACTATGACATTAAAAAGTGTACTCTTGACAGCTTCGCTATTGGCATCCACAATGGCAATAGCCTCCAACACTCCTTCCGCAGATAATCCTGCACCACCTATCGGGCAAGACCCGAACCCCGCTTTACCTTACGATCTAAATTATCCTTACGCTTATTTCGATTTGGATGACATCCTCAAAAATGTATCGGGTCTGAGCCCTTCAAACGACCCGAATACAATTGCGAGTATGCAAAGCGAAGAAGGAAAATTGTACATGATTGATAAGAAAAGCGGTAAGATTACCTCTTCCGTATTTTTTATGACTGAGGGGGAGTTTCAAGCATTAGAATTTGTAAATGACACGGCTTTCGCCTTGAAAAGCAATGGTCAACTTTACAAAATTTGGAATCTTAGAGGGACGCAAAGAAGCGTCAAAATGATTAAAACCAATTTGCCACGCACGGCTAATCTTTCTGGTTTGGCATATGACATTGCCAGCAACCGCCTTTTAATTACTGCAAAAGGTCAGAAAGAAGGTGAGTTTTCAAGACAAATTTATGCCTATGATGTCAAAACCGGTCAGACTAATCCCGAGCCAGTTTTTGAAATCACTTTAGCCTCTTTCAAAGAATTTTTAGGAGATAAAAAAGATAAACAATATCTTAAACTCCGTGAGGATTTCGTTGACAAACCTTCGACAAAGAGCTTTGAATTTGCTCCATCGAGCCTTGCCGTTCATCCATTAACAGGCAATATTTATGTCGTATCGTCT
>JAYTON010000622.1:0-4326 GCA_043747725.1 Saprospiraceae bacterium | reverse complement strand
TAATTTTTATTGGTATTTATTTGATTATCAATATTTTAGATAAATATTTAAATAAAATTCTTGATAAAACATTTTGTTTAAATAAAAAAATAAGTATCCTGATTGATATGCTCATCATGCGTTCGGTGGAAGTATTGCAAGCCGTGCCGACTATTTTATGGCTCTTGGGTTTGATAGCTGTGACGGGACGCATGTCCATTTTTGGATTGATATTATTTATTGGCTTCACGGGTTGGATGTCCTTAGCGCGGCTGGTGCGCGGGGAGGTGATACGCGTTCGGCATTTGGAATATGTAGAATCGGCTCAAGCGTTGGGATACTCAGATTTCAGGATTTTAACCAAGCATATTTTGCCCAATATTTTAACCCCTATTTTAATTGCCGTTTCGTTCGGCATCGCTAATTGCGTTTTGTTAGAAGCGTTCCTCACATTTAGCGGCTTGGGTTTGCCAATTGAGCAAGTCACTTGGGGTTCGTTATTAACCGCTTCAAGAGATAATCCATCAGCGTGGTGGATGGTCGTTTTCCCTGGGTTAGCTATTTTTTTAACGGTTACTATTTTTAATCGAATTGGGGAGGCGTTGAGTGAAAAATAATTCAAATATTTTCAACTCATTCATTTTCAATAGTTTATAAATATCAAAACTCGCTCTTCAAGTGAAATTGCACCTTCGGATGTTGCTCTTGCGCCATTTGCATAGCCCATGCGGATTCCGCTAAAAAAACGGGGTTGCCTTGTTTGTCAGTTGCCATATCGCGGCGGCGGCGGTCATAAAACTCATCATATGCTTTTTTATCGAGGCAACTTACCCAAAAGGCTTTGTACAAATTAACGGGTTCGTAATCGCAACTGGCTGTATATTCATGTTTCAAACGATATTGAATGACTTCAAACTGGAGTGCACCCACTGTTCCAACTATCTTGCGACCATTAATATCCCTTGTAAAAAGCTGCGCTACGCCTTCGTCCATGAGTTGATCTAAGCCTTTTTGAAATTGCTTGGTTTTCAAAGGATCGGTATTATTCACATAGCGAAATTGCTCAGGAGAAAATGATGGAATGCCTTTGAAATGCAACACCTCCCCCTCAGTCAAAGAGTCACCAATTTTAAAATTGCCCGAATCGTATAAACCCACGATGTCGCCCGGGAAGGCTTCATCCACCACTTCTTTTTTAGCCGCCATGAACGACGTAGGATTAGAAAATTGCATGAGTTTATTGTTTCTAACGTGTAAATATTTAGTTCCACGCTCAAATACGCCACTACAGATGCGGACAAAAGCGATACGGTCGCGGTGTTTGGGATCCATATTTGCATGAATTTTGAAAACAAAACCTGAAAACTTGTCTTCTTCGGGGTTAATTTCCCTTTCTTCTGTAAAACGCGGCAATGGCGAAGGAGCTATTTCACAAAAGCAATCCAAAAGCTCCTTTACCCCAAAATTATTGACTGCCGAGCCGAAGAAAACAGGTTGAATTTTACCATCCCGATATGCCTGAGCATCGAATTTATCGTAGATGGATTCTATCATTTCCACATCTTCTCGGAGTTTGGCGGCAGCCCGTTCGTTGATAATGGTATCGAGTTCGGGGTCGTTCAAGTCGTCAATGATGACGACTTCATCGTCCTGTTTGCGATGCGGGCGGAAAAGAACGAGTTTTTTTTCATATAAATTATAAACACCTTGAAAACTACTGCCCATACCGATGGGCCAACTGAGGGGTCGCGCTCGCAAGCCCAATTGTTGCTCAATTTCATCTAATAAATCGAAAGGGTCTTGTCCTTCTCGGTCTAATTTATTGATAAAAACGATGATGGGCGTATTGCGCATACGCGATACTTCGACCAGCTTTTTAGTTTGCTCTTCGACGCCTTTCGCTACGTCAACGACGACTATTACCGAGTCCACTGCTGTCAAAGTTCTGTAAGTATCTTCAGCAAAATCTTTGTGACCAGGCGTATCTAAAATATTGATTTTCAAGCCTTTATAATCGAATGCCATGACGGAAGTAGCCACAGAGATACCCCGCTGCTTTTCAATTTCCATAAAATCAGAGGTGGCGTGTTTCTTTATTTTATTGGATTTGACCGCCCCCGCTATTTGAATAGCACCGCCGAAAAGGAGGAGTTTTTCAGTCAATGTCGTTTTGCCCGCATCGGGGTGACTGATGATGCCGAAGGTACGGCGGCGGTGGATTTCTTCTAAAACTGTCATATATAAAGCCTTTAATTATTTCAAGAGGCGATATTCTCGGAGGGGCTTTCCTAAAGGGATTCCTTCGGAAAAAGTCACTCCGAGAATTGTCTCTTATTGACGTGTCAAATTTTGAAGGCGCAAAATTAGACTTTTTAAACAGGATTTGAGCGTTTTTATGGGAAATAAGCCAATTTTTATTCTGCTATCAATGTGTTAATTTTATCTAAAAGCCTGTAATGAATGTTGCGAGTGCGGCATAATAGCATTTCTTTTGTAGTTCAATTTTTAAATTTGATTTTAATAAATTTTATAAATTTTTACTTCGATGAACATATCAAGAATTTTACTTTTCGTAATGCTGTCATTTTCAAGCCTTTGCGCTCAAAAAACAACATCAGTTTCATTCAAAATTGATGGTTATACTGAGGGGGTCGCACAGTTGATTGGCGTTTATGCGGACGCTAATTATTTGGCGGATACGGCTAAAATCGGTAAAGATGGACGGATCGAGTTTGCTTCCAAGACTGGATTCAGCGATGGCTTGTTTTTTTTATTACTACCTGACCAAAAGAATATTCAGTTTTTAATTGCTAACGGTGAAAATTTTACTCTAAAAACAAAGAAAGGTGATTTGATTAATGCGATGCAAGTAGAAAATTCGCTTGAAAATCAATTGTTTTTTGAGAATCAAAAATATCAGATAGCATTGGAACAAAAATTTAATGCTCTGACAGCTGAAATGAAAAAATATGTGCTCGGCTCGCCTAAATATGACAGCCTGATTAATATCCAAAAGCAACTCATTGACGAACGCGATGGCAAGGTGACGCAGTTGAAAGAAAAATATCCCAATGCTTTTTTAACTAAATTTAAATTGGCAGGACAAAATCCTCGTTTGCGTTTTACTTACCGTGCTGATGGTTCGTTGGATAGTAGCCAAACGATGATAAATTATAAAGCTGACTGGTGGAATGATGTGGATTTTGCAGATTCAAGACTCCTGCACACTCCTGTTTTTTTTAATAAAATGAAAAAATATATGTTGGAATTGACGGCTCAAAATCCTGACTCCATAATCAAATCAGCAGATTTTTTAATAGATAAAACATTGAATAACAAAGACTATTTCAATGTAGCTGCCAATTGGATTACTTATAACAACAAGCCGGGTACTGGCACATTGATGGATTGCGATGCTATTTATTCGCATTTGATTTTAAAATATTTCACGCCTGAACGGGCTATTTGGACAACACCGGCTGACGTTGCCAGCATGAGAAAAACGGCGAAAGACATGCAGTGCAGCCTGATAGGCATGTCAGGTCAGGATGTGCAAGCCAAGAACAGCAATGGAGAAATGAAGTCGATTTATGGACTCAATGCCACATTCACCGTCGTATATATTTACAATCCCGATTGCGAACATTGCCAAGAAGAGACGCCCAAACTGAGGGGGGTATATGACCAATGGAAAAATCGAGGTGTTGAGGTTTTCAGCATTGCTGCCAATGCTAAGAACCGAGAGGAATGGCAAAAGTTTGTGAAAAATTATGCTGTGAATTGGACGGACGTTTGGGATCCTGAATTGAAGAGCAGATTTCATGAAAAGTACTATATTGACATTACACCTGAATGTTATGTTTTGGATAAAAACCATAAAATCATTGCTAAAAATATCAAGCCCACTCAATTGCCTGAAATTTTTGAGCGTGAATTAGCGAAGGCGAGACAATAAGAAGAAAGAAAACATAAATTTAGTGGTGAAATACTGAGGGGGTAAAACATAAGTTATCCCGAATTTTTAAGTAACTGATGTTACGCACTCATTTAAAAAAAAAAGCATCAAAAGAGCTAATTTTCCTAAATGGAGCAGAAATTAGATTTATATGCAGATTATTTGATTAGTAACACAGGACAAACGAGTGCCTTGGGTTTTAATAAGATAAGCCGTGGCTATTTTGAAAACTCAGAAGTAATTTTTAACAAACAATTAGTAAAACAAGGCGTATTTACAGATGACTTTTATTATAAAAACAGTATCGAAAACTTTAAGAAGAATAATGAAATTGTTGATGAAAGTAAGGTTTTATTTTTAGAAACTGCTTTATTTATGGGATACCATAATGA
>JAYTON010000621.1:0-1994 GCA_043747725.1 Saprospiraceae bacterium | reverse complement strand
CCTATGCAATATGCGATTGCTGATTTTTTAGAAGATGAAAATACCTATTTATCGTTGCCTGATTTTTATCAAACAAAGCGCGATTATTTTTTAAAATTGATGAGAGAAAGCCGTTTTAAACCGCTTAAAAGTGAAGGTACTTATTTCCAACTCTTTGATTATCAAGACATTAGCGATGAAGATGATTTTACATTTTCAAAACGATTGACCACTGAATTTGGCGTAGCGGCGATTCCTGTTTCAGTTTTTTACTCCAATACTGAGGGGTATAATTCTAAAATTATCAGATTGTGTTTTGCCAAAACGGAGGAGATACTTGAGAAAGGGGCTGAGAGGTTATGTGGGATTTAGTATAAAAATTAATGGCGACAAATACTTAAGTATTTATCGCCATTAATTTAAAATTAATTTTATAAAATATTGATTACCAATGATTTATAAAATTAGTGGTTGTGCCCGCCTGCGCCGTGAACATGCCCGTGAGTCATTTCTTCAGGACTTGCATCGCGCACTGTATCAATATGCCCTGTGAAATATAAATCAACACCTGCCATCGGGTGATTGAAGTCAATTTTGACAGTCGTTGGCGTTACTTCTACAATAATGCCTTGCATTGCATTGCCATTTTCATCTTGCAAAGGCAAAACTTCGCCTTCTACGAACACATCATCAGGATCGGTGTCACCTAAATTGAAAGCAGTTTTGGGGATTTCAGTCAAAGCCTCATCATCATATTCGCCATAAGCCTGAGCCGCTGGAATACCGAAAGCAAACTCTACGCCCGCTTCTTTACCCTCAAGGTTTTGCTCAAAAAGCGGAATCATCATCCCAATACCGTGAATATATCCCAGCGGCTCACCCCCCTCAGTACTTTCAATCAGTTGACCCGCCGCATCACCTTCGCGCAGCGTATAGTGGCACAAAACCACCTTGTTTTTTTCGATAATCATTTAAATTTCAATTAAAAAATGAATAGATATAAAAATTAAGGCGCAAAGTTAATATTTCCTAAAATGCATGGATAACTTATTACAGATTATTTTTCAAGCTAAATTTTATTTTCCCATTTAATACGTGTAAATTTACAGCGTCAAAAAAGGAAAAAAATTGAGAGAAAGTACGGTACAAATCTACTATCTACTATCTACTATCTCAATATCTACTATCTTTTAAAAATGGGGGATTAGCTCAGTTGGTAGAGCGCTTGCATGGCATGCAAGAGGTCATCGGTTCGAATCCGTTATCCTCCACAAAAAACAAAAAGGTTTGGTAGAAATGCCAAGCCTTTTTGTTCTTTTCCGTACTTTTACACCCTCAAATTGGAGACTATCGCCAAATATAGATTAATGAAAAAGCACATTCCGAATATCCTCACATTGTTGAACCTCTTTTGTGGTTGTTGCGCCATGGTTTGTATCCTCAATGGGCAATATACTGAGGGGGCAATTTTTATTGGTGTTTCGCTAATCGCTGATTTTTTGGATGGTTATGCAGCGAGATGTTTTAAGGTGAGCTCGCCATTGGGTTTGCAATTGGATTCATTGGCGGATATGGTGTCGTTTGGCGTAGTACCGGGGGTGATAGTCTATAATCTGTTATGCAATTCTTTCATTTCTGGAGGTCATATTGAAGGCAGTACTTATTCGCTAAATGGTAATAATGAAGCGTATTTATCTGCTTTCCCCCTTAATTTTAAAGCCCTTCCCGCTTTCATAATTACCCTTTTTTCCTGCCTTCGCCTTGCTAAGTTCAACCTCGATACGCGTCAAACCCAAAGTTTTATTGGGCTAAATACACCTTCTAATACCACTTTTTTTATCGGTTTGATGCTGATTGTAGAGTATAATTCTTTTGGGTTGGCACGTTTTGTTTCAAATCCTGTTTTTTTATATAGCCTAATACCTATCACATCGTATCTACTCGTAGCGGAGATTCCGATGTTTAGTATGAAAGGCGGTTTGGATAAAATGAAAATCACCTATATTGTTTTATCA
>JAYTON010000620.1:0-1915 GCA_043747725.1 Saprospiraceae bacterium | reverse complement strand
AAAACCTAAAGTGTCAAAGTCGAATTAGACTGTTCAATATTGATGATTAATTATAAATTTGCTATTTCAATTTGACAAAATAACTATTTTATGAAAATTATAAACTTCTTCTCAATTGCTCTTTTATTAATCGTAATGGCTTGTGATTCAAAGACTAATACATCTGAAAAATCGGCAACTGATGCTGTAACTAAGCCTGATGGCACTAAAGCCGATACTGAAATGAAGCGATATATTGGCTTGTTTTCTTATGGCAGCAAGGGCAGTTTTTTTCGACCTTGTGGGCGTGATAGCATGAGGTGGTCGGTGGTGGATTCGAGTGGTGAGATGATTGCTCGCTATAAAACGGTCTATCAATATGGTTATGATAATCAATCAGTTATGGCTTTTATAGATGGTTCACTTTTAGGTAAATCTACTGAGGGAGTGGACAATGTCTTGAAAATCAATAAGTTGGTGAAGTTGGAACAAAAAGATTGGGATGGCTATTGTATGGGTTTTGAATTTGTTATCTTTGGCAGTCAACCATTTTGGGCAGTCGAAATTTCACCTAAAGAGCAATATATTGATTTTAATGATGAAGCGAACTTGAGATACCATCATTTTAAGTATGTAAAACCTGTCATCAATGGAGATGTGCGGACGTATGAGACGGTTAGTTTTGATGGGCAAGAGACTTTGAAAATTGTTATTTCAAAAGGTCAGTGTAAAGATGATTCTAATCCGAAACCTTATCCGTTTAGCGGGCAAGTTATTTTGAATGGAAAAATTTATAATGGTTGTGCTCAATGGTAATTTCTATCAACTTTTTAAAATTATATATCATGGAAAAAGAATTAAAATCAGAAGGAAAATGCATTTATTGTAATCAAATGGTTGCAAAAGCAGCTATGACGAAGCATTTAGCCAAGCATTTACAAGATTTAGAAAAAGAAGATAAAATAACTGAAACGGCTTTTCATGTCAGGATTCAAGTGCAGGAAATGTTTTTAAATCTCTTGGTTTCAAGCGGTGCACAATTGGATGATTTAGATGATTTTTTAAGAGCCATTTGGTTAGAATGTTGCGGACACATGAGTTCATTCAGGCAAAAAGGGAAAGAGTATGATATAAATTGGGATGATGAAGACGGTGATATTGGAGAGCCAATGGGGGAGTTAATTGCCAATATTTTCGAAGAAGATATGGTGTTGAAATATGAATACGATTTCGGTTCAACCACCTCATTTGACGTCAAAGTTTTGAAAGCCTATCATGTTTCTGTAAAAGAGCCAGTCACGTTGTTGTCGCGCAATGAGCCGCTGGCGATTATGTGTGGTCTGTGTAAAACGCAACCTGCGGTGAAAATGTGTGGTGTTCACATGTATGAAGAATATGCTTTTTATTGCAAGGACTGTCAGAAAAAACACGCTAAAGTATGCCCTGATTTTAAAGATTATGCAGCGATGCCTGTTGTCAATTCCCCTCGTATGGGCGTGTGTGCGTATGACGGCGGTCATATTGATAAAAAACGGGATGGTGTTTTTAAAGTGTAGAACCCCCTCCTGCCACGCTCCGCTCGCAGTGACAAATATCAGTTTTGGAGAATTCGACTTATTTTCTAACGAAAATTACTACTTTTGTCGTAAAATAAAGCAAGTGGAAGAACAAAAATCTAAATATATAAGCAATATAGAAATCAAGGGGCTTTGGGGTCGCTATGATGTGAATTGGAAATTGAATTCTGATGTCAATATCCTTGTGGGGGAGAATGGTACTGGGAAGAGTACGATATTGAAACTAGTTTATACCTATCTAAAGTGGAGTTCTACGTTGCTCAATAGATTTATGTTTGAAGCAGAAACTAAGCAAGGGTTAATTCTAAGAAAATCTAATTCTTTAAAAATTCAATTTAATGATAAAGACAGTATTGAGA
>JAYTON010000619.1:0-2414 GCA_043747725.1 Saprospiraceae bacterium | reverse complement strand
ATTCTAAAGCTTTCATTATTTTATAAGTTGCATTGACAGCAAAACCTGTATGACTCATATTCAATCCACCATTTTCACTGTACAATAATGCACCCAATCGCAGCTTTTCCGTGAGCGCATAGGTAGCACTCAAATATATTTTTGTCGGTAGTTTTTCAATAAACCTCGGATTATCTGTCTCGTTAAACTTGATAGCCTCTTTTAAATTACTTGTTATAGATGATTGGTTGAGTGAATTTTCTAAAGAAATAGTAGCGGTTTTTATACCATCATAGTGTAATTCACCCAATGATGAATATTTTTTGCCTTCCTCTTTCCAACGAATATAGCCTCCAACATCCATAAAACTGACTGCAAAATTCAGCTTACCAAATTGCATTGTAGTGCCTACATCAAAAGAATAGCCCCTGTTTTTGCTTGAAAAACTGGCATTTAATGCCTCTTTGGGTGTATTGATTTGTTTGAATTGGTCTAAAGAGTAGGTATTGACATTGATATTATTGTTTAGAGTCATAGCATAGTTAGTACTTTCGAGAGCAACTATTGATTCCCCTCCCTCAGTAAAAACACCCGCAATGCCGTTGAGCATTTTTAAACGAACACCGATTTGCACATTTTTCGTAACGGAATAAATACCGCCTAAGCCGATTTCACTATAAACGCTGCCATTGATTTTTGAGCTAAATTTATGCGTTTTACCCACATATTCGATATTGTCAACCAATATCATTTTGAGTAAATTGCCATCTAAATCCAATGAAAAATGACTATTTGTTGCATGATAAAGGCTTAAAGTCAATTTGTTAGATATAGGAATTGAAATGCCCAACGATAAAATTTGGGCATGAACATCCAATCGATTCCTCAATTGAAGGCGATTTTTAGCAACTTCACTGATGTTCAAATGCCCATCAGCATCCGGTTGGAGCAATTTTTTGATGGTAAAATCCGGGGAGTGAATATTATAATAAATACTTGGTAGTATAATCTGAATTTTTTCAGAGGATTTTAATGCCGGATTCGTCAGGTTAGATTGCCAAACATTATTCATAAAATGGAGGGATTGCTCCTGTTGGGCATAGCCGTTTTGTAATACTGAAACAAGTATTATACCCGTCAATAAAAGATGTTTTATCATGATGTAATAGTGGTTTATTTGTTGTAGTGCAACAACAACATAGTGAGACTTAATTAACAAATGGTGTCAAAAACAGACTTACAGAATAATGAAAAGGAAGGTTTTACGCCTCCTTTTCATTATCATCGCTCAAAAATAATAGCCAGTAATGAGGTTCAAATATTATTCAATTATTTGATAACCAATCGTAAAGCTATATTTTAAATACATGTCAGACCTAGGTGTTGGTCGATTGGTGATGAGCGAGGCATTTAAAGTTAATGATTTCGCTTTGACAATTAAATTTCTAACATCGAAAGCTAGTTTAACACTGGGAACAAGGCGCGCGACTTTACTTTTCTTTTTAAGGGAGTTAGGGAAATATACTATTACCTTCTCCAAAGGGCTACCTAAAGCCGAAAAACCTGAAATACTCAAAGAACCCTCATCAAGGGCATCAAAAGTCAAATCATTTTCTTGAGGAATTGTAGCAATGGCAGAATCAAGCCTGACTGTAGCAATGTCCTCCCTTTTGATACCTGCTTTTTTAAGAAAATCATCAAGGTTTTTAGCTATGACCTTGTTTTGTACTGAAAATGTATCAGCTTTACTACCTGCTTTTACTTGAAAGGTATCCCTCCCGATGTAGGTGACTTCGACAGTCTTTAAATTATTTACAGGAATAATGTTGCAGTCACTGAAAATAATTAACAGTGCTGTGAGTGCAGTAAAAATGGATGCGGGTAATTTTAGATAATTCATCATAAATGTTTATTTATAATTTGTAAAGATGATTAAATAATTTTTTTAGATATAAGATTACAAAATAACGACATTAAAAGTGAGAGTGCAATACTCAAATAAGTATAAAAAATAAATACAATATGATGATATTTATTTTATCACATTATGGGAAAAACGAATATTTTTTAATTTTGATAAAACAAAAAATTCCCGAATTTTGTATGTTACAAAATTCGGGAATTTTATCTTGAGCAGTTTAAACCGCTCATTTTTATGAATTTGACTTCAGTAATACAAGGCATTAGAGTATTACAGAACGATATTCAACCCCAAACGCCCATTCGCATTTTTAGAATCATATGGTCGGAATGCAGAGATGATATTATCTGTCACGCCGAATAGCTGAACAGGTCCGAGTTGAGCGACGAAGTGCATACCTAAATTATTTAAGCTGTCATTCCGCAAGCCCACAGTGCCGCCTAATTCTAAAGCTTTCATTATTTTATAAGTTGCATTGACAGCAAAACCTGTATGACTCATATTCAATCCACCA
>JAYTON010000618.1:0-6171 GCA_043747725.1 Saprospiraceae bacterium | reverse complement strand
ATTCTAAAGCTTTCATTATTTTATAAGTTGCATTGACAGCAAAACCTGTATGACTCATATTCAATCCACCATTTTCACTGTACAATAATGCACCCAATCTCAGCTTTTCCGTGAGCGCATAGGTAGCACTCAAATATATTTTTGTCGGTAGTTTTTGGGTAAAGGTGGGATTGTCAGTTTCTGTAAACCCAATAATGCTTTTCAAAGTATCTTTAAAACTCTTAGAACTGAGGGAGTCAATGTTGAAAAAATTATCTGAATTAGCACCTGAATATGTATATTTTCCCTTAGAAGCATAGCTTTTGCCATCATTTTGCCATTTAATAGACGCTGCAAGGTCAATCACACTGGCTGCCAAGCTGATTTTACCAATATTGAGACTTGCCCCCACATCGAATGCCATGCCTTTGTTTTTGCCTGAAAAGCCTTGACTCACTAAATTAGTAGCGGTGCTGATATTTTTGAATTTTGAAAATGAATAAGTCAATATTTTAAAATCATTATTAAAACCCAAACTATAATCATTTTTATCAAAAGACACATTGAGTTTATCCCCCTCAGTAAAAACGGCTGAAATGCCATTTAGAAACTTAATCCGTGCACCAATATTAAAATGACCTTGAATTTGATAAGCAGTACCCAAGCCTATTTCGCTATAAACGCTGCCATTGCCCGAAGAATTAAATGCAACAGTTTTACCTAAAAACGGCACATTGCCATTAGCGACTAACCGCACCAAATCGCCATTCACATTCACGCTCGGATTGCTATTGACGGCATGGTAAAGGCTGACTATTAATTTATCTTGCAATTTATAGGATATACCCATTGATTGGACGCTCACATTGGCATCCATTCTATTTTGAGGTTGTACCCGACTGGCGACATCATTAAGGCTGAGCTTGCCTTCTCCATTCGTTTTGAACAAATCATTAATCGTAAAATCTTCACTGTGCACATTGAAATAAATGCTCGGCAGCATAATGGTCAATTTTTTATCCGTAACCAAAGCCGGATTAGTCAAATTAGATTGCCAAACGTTTTGTAAAAAATGGAGCGATTGCTCTTGTTGAGCCATGATTTTGAAAGTATTTAAAATCAAAATAGCTGCTATGATGGATTTTTTAATGGTCATTTTTCTATTGTTAAATCGATATTTCAATTAATTCTCAACTTTCAATTCTCAATTTTCAACTAATTCGTTATCCCAAATTTCACCCCTATCCTTACGCGCACGTTTTGCGTAGCCGTGAGTTTTACAGGCACAGAGCCATTATTGGTGGTTGAAAATGAGTAGCGAATGATGAGTTTTTTAGCTGGCAGAATGCGTTTGAGCTTATCGGCTTCTATTTTAATCACGTTTTCATTGGCCTGCACCGAGCTTGGCAAACCATTGGCACCAACAGGTGCACCCCTCAGTACGAGCGATGAAGCAGTGTAAAAAGAGTCAATTAATGAGCCGTTGGCATTAGCGAAAAAGCCTTGCAAAGCGAGGTCAATCGGCATACCATTGTCGGTAATAATTTTAAATTCGCCATACGTGACGTTGGTATAATTGCTTAAATCAAGGGCAAAAGTATCATTGATAACAAAGTTTTTCGCCGAGCCATATATTGGCAAATCCATGTCCACTTGTAGCTTAAACGCACTGGTATCGGTGAGGAAACCGGTCGTTTGTACTGAGGGGTCAGGATTCGTAACACCATCAATATCGTAATCAACCGCTATGGGATTTTGACTAATTATATCCGCCAAATTAGAGTTGGATTTATCGAAAGTAACGACCGTTCGTTTGGATTGTCCAATCTCATTAAGCTTAGGATAATTGATATCAATGCCTTGAGTTAAAGCACTTTTTAAGGCAATTCGTTGTCCATTGACCGAAATAACATCTGCCACACGAGAAAATGCTCGCACAGGCAAACCAAATGAATTATCAACCGTAACGGTCAATTTAGGATCCACGAACTTCACTTCGCCTTGTTTCCAATTCTCAAAAAAGTCCATTTTAATGGTGTCGCGTGGCACATCAAAGGTATCGATGCCGAGGTATCCTTTCACAAATTTGAATTGAAAATCTTTGATATTTAGCCCGCCGCTGCCTTTCAAATTGACTCGTTCGCCATTGGCTTTACGAGCATCGTGATACATATATATGGAGTCATTAGTAGCTTCAATATGCCAACCCGACATATCCAAAGTGCCTTTATAACCAAAGCTCGTAACTGGAAAATTGCGCACAAAAGGTACACCATTTTTAGTCATTTGAGGAATCCGAAGCGTCACATTTAAAGGCTCATTGGGTGAAATCATCAACCAATCCATCGTACCCTGTTTCACATCAACATAATCCACATGTACGCCTTTGGGTAATTTAAAAGGCACTGCCATAACAGTATCCGTAATCGGAAATATGGCATTTTGAAAACTCGAAAATATGTCTATCGAAGAGCGGGCAATATAATCGCCTTTGTAATGTAGTACCAGCGAACCATCGGGCGCAATTTGTAGAAATGCCTGTTTATCGAAGCCGCTAATGATGTCTTTAAAGGATTTTTTGGAGTCAATAATCGGCACTGCCCAATCCGAATGCACCCCCTCAGTATTGAGGTCGTTGAAAGGGTTGACTCGGCAGCCGAAAAGAGTTAGGATAATAATAGTTAAAAAAAAGAGTGATTTTCTTCTCATTATAAGGGTATTGATTTTGAGCAAAGGTAAATTTTAAAAATTAAATAAGCATCTAATAAAAGTTAATAACATCTAAACGCATGATTGCTAATGTTTTATGTGAATGCATTAAAATATCTACAAAAATGTGGATATTGTGGGGTGAATAATTTGCGGACATAGATTTTTAGGAGGATTGTTAAAATATTTAGTTCAGTTAAACGCCTTTAAATTAAAAGTTTAATAAAAACATTAACCTATGAAAAGTACCGCATTTTTTTACCCTTTTTTATAATGGCTTCGACAGTTGCCATTTTTGCTTTTAATAATCAAACATCATTGTTGCCTTCAAATTCGGCTAAAACCAATTTTCAAGTACCGATAGCCCCTGATACTGATAAATCACTCGCTGCTTTTAAAAAAATATTGACCGTTTTAAAAAGCCCGCGTTAATTGTCATCCGACGAATGACGTGCCTTTGCAAGGCGATGTGCAACGCCTAAATCCATTTAATGTGAGTAGAAGATTAGCGAATAATGGTGGCGTGATTCAAAAATGTGGCACTTGTCACCATGCTGAGAATAATATTTATGGGAATGTACCCGGCTCACCACATTGGGCATTAGCACCCAAAACAATGGGTTGGATTGGGCTGACTAATATAGAAATTGCCAATCGGCTGATTAATAAAAAAACTAATGGTGGTCGCTCACCGCAAGATTTGTTCAAACACATGAGCAGTGATTCTCTCGTGATGTGGGCTTGGAATCCGGGAGCAGGGCGCAATAAACCGCCCATTGAACTGGAAGAATAGCGAGCAATTTTGGAAGAATGGTTGGATAATGGCGCGGCTATTCCAACTGATTTGTAATTATATTGTTATATTTTTAGACATTAGATTAAAGTTAAATGTTTAATTGCCTGATTTCTAAAACTTTAACACCTGCTATCTAATTTCTAAAGTCGATAAATCTAAATTCTAAAAATATGAAACTCAACTTATTAATCAACAACAAACTCACCAGTCTCGAGGTTGATCCCGATATGCCCTTGCTTTGGGTTATCCGCGATGAAGCCCATTTGAAAGGCACTAAATTCGGCTGTGGACGCGCTATGTGTGGTGCTTGCTCAGTGCATGTAAATGGTGAATTGGTGCGCTCATGTTCGTATCCTGCGAAAATGGCGGATGGTAAAAAAGTTACCACCATCGAAGGTTTATCGCCCGATGAAAACCATTTGCATCCCATCCAACAGGCTTGGATGGATATTGAAGTGCCTCAATGCGGCTATTGTCAGCCAGGTTTTATGATGGCTGCGGCTAAACTTTTGGAAGAAATGCCGAATCCAACGGAAGACGATATTAAAACCAACATCAGCAATATATGCCGTTGTGGAACCCATCCACGCATTATCAAAGCGATTCAAGCTGCCGCCATTTTAAAACAAAATCAAAAAGTGATATAACATGTCAATGGAAAATAAAGACAATAATCAACCTAAAAAGAAATTTTCAAGACGAAAATTTTTCACTCGGACAGGTATCGGTTTAGCGGGTACAATGGCTTTGCTCTACTTCGGTCGGTCGCCGATTCGGAGGGGCATAAGCGGTTTTGCAGTAGATTTGGATTTACCGTCGGGCATTTCAAATTTCGATACTGATATGTGGTTTGAAATTCACGCCGACAATACCATTACCCTCAAATCCCCGAAAGTGGAGATGGGACAGGGCATTTTTACAGGCATGGCTATGCTCGCCGCAGAGGAATTGGACGTGGCTTTGGATAAAATAAAAGTGGTTCATGCGACGACTTTAAACGGTGCTCCCGATACGGCGGGCACAGGTGGAAGTTCTACAACGACTTCATTGTATAAAAATATACGGGAAGTGGCAGCGACTTTGAGAGAAACCTTGAAATTAGCCGCTTCTAAATTATGGAACGTTGACCCCTCAGTCATTTCAACAAAAGACGGCGTTTTGACAGCCGGCGATAAGATGTTGACTTACGCTGAATTGACCAAAAAAACCACCGATTGGAAAGCCGCCAAAACACCTGCTTTACGCCCTGCATCGCAGTTCAAATACGTCGGAACAGAGCAAAAACGCTTGGATTTACAAGATAAAGTGCTGGCAAAACCCATTTATGGCATTGATACCGATTTGCCCAACATGGTCTATGGATCAGTTTTATATAGCCCATTTATTGGCGGCAAATTGATAAAAGCAGATATTAGCGAAGCCAAATCTTCAAGCGGTGTACTCGCTGTCGTGGAAGATAAAGAGTGGATTGGTGTAGTGGCTAATACTCGTTATGCCGCTGAAATGGCAACTCGTAAAATCAAAGCGGAGTGGGATTATCCTAAAAAATACTCAATAAAAAATGTCTTAAAAACGATAACGGTTGGTAAAGGAACGGAAGTGAACGTTCAAAAAGAAGGCGATACTGAGGGGGTGTTCAACGATAAAATCGCTACGTTTTTAAGCAGCGAATATCGCACACCTTTGGGCGTACATGCAGGTATGGAGCCAAGCATAACGGTAGCGGATGTGGTCGGCGATAAAGCGACCATTTATTCTTCTTATCAAATGGCTAATCAAATGCAATCGGCAGTGGCAAGTGGTTTGGATTTAAGTTCAAAAAATGTTGAAATTAAAACCACTTACTTGGGCGGTGGCTTCGGCAGACGGGCTATGCGGCACAATGCCGTTGAAGCGGCTAAACTCTCAAAAGCCGTTGGTAAGCCTGTGCATTTGCTTTACACACGCGAGCAAGAGTTTCAAAATGGCTATTTTCGACCCAATACCCATCATGTACTGAGGGGTCAATTAGATGGCAATGCCAAACTCATTGCTATGCAGCATGATTTGGCTACGGCTGATATGGTGCTGTTGGCATTATCGCCTTTGGCTATGACGGTTTTGGGGGCTGATTTTATTTCGGCAGGTCATGGCTCACATATTCCATACGCTATTCCGAATCGAAAAGCGACAATGTGGCAAGGCGAATTGCCTTTCCAAACAGGCATTTGGCGCGGCGTGGGTATGTATGCCAATACGTTTGCAGTAGAAAGTTTCATGGATGAAATGGCAAATAAAGCAGGCATCGACCCTTTAAAATTCCGCTTAAACCATTGCGATGAGTCTGATTTATTGAAACGCCGCAAAGCCATTTTAACCATTTTAGCTGAAAAAGCAGGGTGGAATAACCCTAAAATCGAAGGCATCGGGCGAGGCATCGCCGTTGGAGAGGATAGAAAAAGCATATCTGCAGCCATTGCCGAAGTGAAAATTGAAGAAGGCATGATTAAAATCGTGAAAGTCACTCAAATTATTGATGCCGGAAAAATCGTCAATCCCTCAGGCGTTCGGCAACAAGTAGAAGGCGCGACGATGATGGCAATGAGTGCTGCATTATATGAAGACGTGCATATTGAAGACAGTCAAGTAGTAGAAACTAATTTCCATAATTACCACGTAGCAACGCTATTGAATACGCCTCAAATCGA
>JAYTON010000617.1:0-2913 GCA_043747725.1 Saprospiraceae bacterium | reverse complement strand
GAGGCAGATCGCGTAAGTGGTGAGCGGATATTAGGCACTGACCCCGAATCAGGTAAAACCGTCCTCGTGAGAATGGGTAAATATGGACCTATTGCCCAGATTGGTACAGTCGATGAATTGGGTGAAAAAGAAAAGCCGACTTATGGCAACCTCCAAAAAGGGCAGTCTATCGAAACCATTAATTTGGAAGAAGCCTTGAGATTGTTTGATTTGCCTAAGAATCTGGGCGAATTTGAAAAAAATGAAGTGGTTGTCGGTATTGGTCGTTTCGGTCCATACGTCAAATTTGGCGATACTTTTGTTTCTATTCCGAAAGGAGAAGAACCCCTCAGTATTTCGATGGATCGCGCCGTTGAATTGATTTTGGAAAAGAGAAAAGCAGAAGCACCCATATTTACCTATAAAGGTTTGCCGATTACAAAAGGTACGGGTCGTTTTGGACCTTTCATCAAGTGGAACGATATGTTTATCAACGTGCCACGCCGTTTCAACATTGAAAGTATCACATTAGATGAATCTATCGAACTCATTGAAGCCAAAAATGAAAAAGAAGCCAATCGCTTTATTCACAATTGGTCTGCCGATAAAATCAGCGTTGAAAATGGTCGTTGGGGTCCGATGGTTGTATTTGGCAAATACAAACCTTTCAGCCTGAAACACGATGGTAAAAAAATGACCGTCGAAGAAGCCACTACTTTGACTTTAGAACAAGTTAAGAAAATGATTGAAGCAGAAATTCCAAATGCTTTTGATGTGAAACCTAAGAAGGTAGTGGCAAAGGCGAAGAAATAATGAATCACTTGGCTATAATAAAAAACCCTTCAAAAGTTAATTCTTTTGGAGGGTTTTTATTTTACTTCAATTTGAGTCATTTATTTATTTGAATGATTATTTCTAATTCACATCTTTACTTTCTTTCAATTTTTTTATTTGCTCTTCCAATGCTTTTTTAGAAGCATCAGGTGCTTTAGCCATTGCTTTTTCAGCTGACAACAGAGCATTTTTAAAATCACCTTTGGCAGAATACGCGAACATCAAACCATTGTGGACAGGAAAAACATCGCCATTTTTAGCTTGGCTCGCCAACATGACCTCTAAGGCTTTATCCAACCTTTTTTGAGTGATTAATGCCCGACTATAGGCTGTGTACTGAGGGGGTGCTGCCATTGTCAAGGCTTCAACCATCACTGAATCGGCTTGTGGAAGGCGATTGAGTTTTTCAAAACCCGTTGCTACATTACGAAGGCTGACAAAGCTTTTTTGTCCGCCAAAACCCGCAGTAGCCCGTTGACTCCACGCTAAAGCCTCTTCCAAATTGATGTTTTTGTTGAAGCAATATTGAGAGGCTTGAATCAAATTACTACTGCTGAATCCTTTTGATCCTTTCAGTTCATCGCGCATTCGAGCGATGACTAAATTTTCAACATCTACCTCTACTTTGAACGGCACCATGAGTTTTTCCCACATCATGGCAATGGTACAGCTTTTTTCTTTATGCTCTATGAACTCATATTTGAGCCATTCCACACTTTTATCAAGTGCCACAGGTTTGACTTTCACGCGCAGAGCATCTTCTTTTTCTTCGTAATAAAAACTGCCCCAAGCATTGCTTTGGTTAGAAAAAATAAGAGTGACTTCATCTGGGCTTGTTGCCATAAATAGCCCATAAGTACCTGCTTTTAAAGGCTGACCTTCTACTTTAACATCATGCTCGAAGGTAATGATGGTATTTTCATTGGCTCCTGCTCGCCAAGGAGCGGTGTTTTTATTAGTAATAAAACTGTTGGAATTGAAACCATTGGGAATGAGTGTACCCCAAATTTTACCTTCGCGCCCGTTTACATCAGGTCTCGAATATTTAATTGTTATGCTGGTAATGCCGACCTCTTCTGAAATCGTCGCCCGTGGATTACCGCCCGAAGGTGGTACATCCATTTGGGCAAATGCCGTGTGCCCTAAAAAGAAATAGATGAGTAAAAACAAATACTTTTTCATGATAATGGATTTTGTAAATGAAAAAAATAGGTGTAAGTCGTCCGACTTAGTTGAATTTCTCTGATAAAATTAAAACTTTTTGCGATAGAACTTTTGCTTTTCCTTAATTTTTTCTTGATTAGTGGAATTAGGATAAATGCGATTTCACCGCTCATGTTTCTAATTTCACGCTAAACGTTTGTGATTTCACTGCCTCATGTTTCTAATTCAACGCTAAACGTTTGCGATTTCACTGCCTCATATTTCTAATTTAACGCTAAACGTTTGCGATTTCACCGCTCATATTTTGAATTTTACGACGCATGTTTGCATCTGACGCACGTTTTAGGATGTCCGCGTAGGGACACCCCTACGTGACCAACCCAATCAACGTCCTATAATCATCAAATTTGGCATCATCGGTCTTCATTTCTAAAACATCAATCAATTCGTCGCCGTATATTTCTTCCAGCTCTTTGCAAGTGAAGGTCGTACGGATTTCAATTTTACCATTTTTGATTTGTAATAGCCGCCATTCAAATGTTTTTTGCATTTTATCCCATATCGAAGCGTTCATTTCAAAGGCATTAACGTTCGGCAACAAAGGTTTTATCTCCTTGAAAGCCAATGTGTTACGTGATAAAAGGCGAGCATTTTCAATGATAAAATAAGCTGTATGCGCCCAATCGTCATCTTCAGTCAGCAAGCGGCTGTACATGACAAGTTGTAGGTCTTCTCCATTTTTGATGAGCCGTTCACGGTAGCTGTGGCCGCTCCATTTTAAATCTAAAACGCAACGTTCAAGTCCAAGCCCATGCCCCCCAACCCCCAAAGGGGGATTTTCGCCAGTTGCGGATGGGTCGTTTGATTTTTCATTGGAAGACTGAGGGGTTGGGCGTTTCAAAACAATATCCGCTTTGCCTTTCACTGGGGTTGCAC
>JAYTON010000616.1:0-3962 GCA_043747725.1 Saprospiraceae bacterium | reverse complement strand
TTTGTTCGCCGTCCGGAAGATATTTTCGATCTGCGCGAACGCATCAACGCAGTGAAACACCCTGCATTAATTTGCGCTAAGATAGAAAAACCAGAAGCTGTTGAAAACCTTGATGCTATTATTAAAGCGTCGAATGCTGTCATGGTGGCTCGTGGTGATTTGGGTGTTGAATTTCCCATTGAAAAATTGCCGATGGTTCAAAAGTTAATCGTTGAAAAATGTATTCAACGCGCTCGCCCCGTCATTGTAGCGACGCAAATGATGGAGAGCATGATTGAAAGTCCGGCTCCTACACGGGCGGAAGTACTTGACGTTGCGAACGCTGTAATGGATGGTGCTGATGCTGTCATGTTGAGTGCAGAAACGGCTGCTGGTAAATATCCAATAGAAACAGTGAAGGCAATGACTCGCATTATTATCGAAATGGAAAAAATGCCAGCTCGTCATGAACGCCCTCATTTATACAGCACTTCGGGTGTTTTTATCAATGATGTTGTTTGTTTGAATGCTGCGAGGATGTCTGAAGAATTGAATGCTAAGGCAATTATTGGCTTTACAATGTCAGGCTATACAGCGTTTAAAGTATCAAGTTATCGTCCACAGACGACGATTTATATTTTTTCAGGGCGTCATGATATGCTCGGCACACTGAATTTAGTGCGTGGTGTTAAGTGTTTTTATTACGATAAATATACTTCTACGGACGAAACGATTGAAGATACCATCGAAATATTGAAAGCCGCAGGGCGCATCACTACAGGCGATGTGGTCATCAATACAGGTTCGATGCCAGTTGAGAAAAAATTGCGGACGAATATGTTGAAGGTGACAGTTGTAGATTAAATTAAGGAAAATTGAGACATAAAAAAAATCCGAAAGGCTTCATGGCTCTTTCGGATTTTTTTTATCCCCCCCTCAGTATTTGAGAGAAAAGGCTCTAAAAATTAGGATTTATTCTTCTTCGGTTTCCTCTTCGGTAATAATACCGATGGCAATTAATGCTTTTTCGGAAGCCATTTGCTCAGCGGATTTTTTATTGAAATCGTCAGCTGTAGCAATTTTATTACCATCCAAAAGAACGGCAATTTTAAAGCGATCGCGTTTTTCAAATTTATATTTGGCAATCACCTTATAAGAAACGGTTTTACCGTTTTTCTGACTCCATTCCAAAAGCTGACTTTTGTAATTGTCGTCATAGGTTTCCAGTTCATGAATGTCGAGATATTTACGGAGGAGTTTGCGGATGACGTAACGCTTGGTTTCGTCATAGCCACATTCCAAATAAACGGCCCCGACAAGTGCTTCTACGGCATTGCCCAGCATCGAGCGACTCAGTCGGGTGTTGTTATACTCTTGAAGTATCACATCCAAGCCCATTTTGTCGCCAATTTTGTTCAAAGAATTGCGTTTGACAATCTTTGAACGCATTTTTGTCAAAAAACCTTCGTCGGAGTTGGGATATTTATTGAAAAGGTATTCCGCAACGATGGTGCCTAAGACAGCATCGCCGAGATATTCCAACCTTTCATTGTTCTGAGTGACGCCACCCGAAGGCTTATCACCCATATTGGATTTGTGGAAAAAGGCCAATTTATATAATGCCATATCCGATGGTACAAACCCAAGTATTGCTCGCAGTCGCCGAGCCAACTCCTTGTCTTTTGAAAAATTGAAGTTGTAAATTTTTTTAATGTAACCCAAAATAAATGGAATTTGATAGTTCTAAAAAAAGCTTCTTTCCCACCAAAATGATTAAAGTTCAAAGAAAAGAAACCATGAAAAATTTTTGGATTACGCATTTCAAATTTTCTGGAAACTACCCCCTCAGTATAAGACCGTTTAAGAGCATGAAAAAATTTGAAATCCGTTTTATTTTCTGCTAAAACATTCAAAATAAATACTTTACAAAGTATATTATTTTTATATTCTTTTGAATATGACGCTTGTGTTATGACCTCCGAACCCAAACCCATTGCTCAATACGACATTCAAGCGGCGTTGTTGCGGCTCATTGAATGTTAAATTGAGTTGAGGGTCAATTTCTGGATCATCTGTAAAATGGTTGATGGTTGGCGGTACAAAATCATGCATCATCCCCAATATACTTGCCACTGCTTCAACTGCTCCGGCTGCACCTAATAAATGCCCTGTCATGGATTTTGTAGAGCTGATATTGAGCTTATGTGCTTTCGTTCCAAACACACCCATAATGGCTCTCACCTCTGCAATGTCGCCCAAAGGCGTGGATGTTCCATGAACATTGATATAATCCACATCTTCAGCATTGAGTTTAGCATCTTCTAAAGCGAGGTTCATACAATTGATAACGCCAGTGCCTTCCGGATGTGGTGCAGTCATATGATAAGCATCGCAAGTCATCCCTCCGCCTACAATTTCGCAAAGAATATTAGCACCCCGAGCTTTAGCATGTTCATATTCTTCCAAAATTAAAGCACCACCGCCTTCTCCTAATACAAACCCATCACGATCTTTATCCCATGGGCGAGAGGCAGTTGTAGGCTCATCGTTGCGCGTACTCATAGCGTGCATGGCATTGAATCCACCTACGCCAGTCGTAGAAATCGTCGCTTCCGCACCCCCCGTAATCATCACATCGGCTTTTCCAAGGCGAATATAATCCAAAGCATTGATAATTGCATGATTTGAAGTAGCGCAAGCGGAAACTGTCGCGTAATTAATTCCTCTAAAACCATATTTGATGGCTAAAAGCCCTGCGGCGATGTTGGCAATCATCTTAGGTATCAAAAACGGATTGTAGCGTGGCGTACCGTTGCCTCTTGCAAATTCCGTAATTTCATGCTCTATCGTAATCAAACCGCCGATGCCTGAGCCATAGATGACACCGCATTTATCAAGGTTGAGTTTTTCAGTGTCCAACCCACTCATTTTCATTGCTTCATCAACCGCCACCAAGCCATATTGAGTGTATAAATCAACGCGTCTAATTTCTTTTTTTTCAATGGCTATTTCGGGGTTAAAATTTTTAACCTCGCAAGCGAATTGAGTTTTGAAAAGTGATGCATCAAAATGCGTAATTTGAGCGGCTCCGCTCACACCATTTTGCAAACCTTCGAGGTACTCATGTACGTTATTCCCGATGGGTGTTACTGCGCCAATGCCTGTTACAACGACTCTTCTCATAAGTTTTTTGATTTTAGCCGTAAAATTAGAAATTTTTATACATTCACAACATTCAGTGACTGTAATATTAAAAATAAAAAATCCACAAACCGAAGACACGGGGTCTTTCGATTTGTGGACGGTGGTTCACTTTGTTTTCGTTTACAAATATTGTAAAGAAATTATACAGTGACCTGACTTTCAATGTATGAAACAGCTTGACCGACAGTCTGAATCTTTTCAGCTTGCTCATCCGGAATGGAGAGGTCAAATTCTTTTTCAAATTCCATAATCAATTCGACAGTATCGAGTGAGTCTGCACCCAAATCTTGAGTGAAGCTTGCTTCTGGTGTTACTTCTGATTCTTCAACACCTAATTTGTCAACGATGATTTGCTTGACTTTTGATGCAATAGTTGCCATGATTCTTAATAGATTCTAAATAAAATTGAGTAAAAATTTTTTAATAAAATTTTTGATTATTTCTGTCTTTCACAACGTGTTTCGACGGATACAGCAGCAAAGGTAACATTTCACGACATTCATTTACAATACTTTTAATTTTTTTTTGCGAGCTATTACGATGTTCAACACTTCTTTGAAAATAGCACCCCCTCAGTTGCTTCGTGCCTCGCAATGACAAAAAAGACATTTTTCATTGAAATATTAATATTGAAAGCCTTTTTTCTACAAAAAATTATTGTTATCAATATTTTAAGCCTTTTTTTTCTTCGATTCTTCAATAATGATTTCAATGCCTTTTTCAATAATAGCGTCTTTCCCTTCCAGTTCTTCCTTGGGTCCCGTCGATATTTCTACATC
>JAYTON010000615.1:0-3815 GCA_043747725.1 Saprospiraceae bacterium | reverse complement strand
TGAGCCACATTTCTAAGTTATGCGGGTCTTTAATTTCATCTTTTGTTACTAAATAGGGTCCTAAAGGTGCGAAAGTATCATTGCTTTTGCCTTTGACCCATTGCCCACTGCGCTCCAATTGAAAGGCACGTTCGGAATAATCGTTGTGCAAAGCATATCCAGCTACATAATTCATGGCTTCCTCTTCCGACACATAGCTTGCCTTTTTACCAATCACGACTGCTAATTCAACTTCCCAATCTGTTTTTTCAGAATTTTTAGGAATAATCAAATTATCATTGGGTCCGCAAAGAGCCGTAGTTGATTTGAAAAAAATAATCGGTTCAGGCGGAAGAGCCATACCTGATTCTGCGGCATGTTTCGCATAATTCAAACCGATACAGACAATTTTAGAAGGTCGTGCGATAGGCGAGCCGAAGCGGATAGAGTCGGCGTTTTTGATTTTTGTCAGGCGCGTATCCCCCCTCAGTACAGCGGCTTTCAGGTTGTTAATTTCCTTGGATTCAAAGAAACTTTCATCATAATTTTTGAAAAAATAAGACGCACTGTACAACTCGTCGTTGATAACAACACCGCATCTTTCTTTACCTTGTTCACCAAATTTAAATAATTTCATAGAAAATATATTTTGATAAATAATTGATTTTCAATTGTTTAGTTTAACAAAGCCGCCGTCAATCGGATAGTCGCAGCCGGTAATAAAACTTGCTTCATCTGAGCAAAGATAAAGTGCCAAAGCCGCTATTTCGTCAGGTACAGCCATACGCCCAATCGGTTGTGTTTTTGAGAGTTTTTCAAACATTTCAGCTTCCCGTCCGGGATAATTTTTATTTAAAAAGCCATCCACAAAGGACGTATGTACGCGAGCAGGGGAAATGGAATTGCAGCGAATATTATTGCCAAGGTAGTCCTTTGCGGTTGCAATAGTCATAGCTAAAACCGCTCCTTTCGACATTGAATAAGCGAAACGATCGGGTAAGCCCACTAAAGCAGCCACCGATGCCATATTCAAAATAACACCGCCACCACCAGACCGCATCAGCGGAACAGCGGCTTGAAGACAATTATAAACGCCCTTGACATTGACTGAAAAAACACGATCAAAATCCGCTTCCGATGTATTCTCAACATTGCCAATATGGGCAATACCTGCATTATTGACCAATATATTCACCTGCCCGATTTTTTCAAAAACTGCTTTTACCTCGTTTTGGATAGCGACATTGCAGGAGTGAACGACAGCTTTATTTTCAGGATTTTGAGCATTAATTTCCTCAATCGCCTCAAGCGTAGCCGCTTCGTTGAGCTCAATGATGTGAACAAAGGCTCCTTGCTTGGCAAAAAGCGTTGAAATGGCTCGTCCGATGCCACTCCCGCCGCCTGTTACGACGGCTATTTTATTTTTTAAACTGAACATATTTGAATTATTCGATAACTAAAATGGTGTCAATTTCATCTAATTTTGTAGGCAATTCAACCGTCGTTCCGAAGGTATCTTGCTTAAATTTTAATTTTGTCGACGTGCCAAACACGCTGACAGAATTGACTTTTTGAGTAAAACCTGATAACAGTAAATTAGAATCTTCTGCTTTTAAAACGTGAAGAAACACTTTTTTATCTTTCTCTGTACTGACACCCCATGATTTTTGTTCAATCGGTCCTCCGCGTGTGCCTTGTATGGTTTCACCGTATTTTGCCATCCATTGCCCCATTTCTTTGAGCGTTTGAACAAACTCAGGTTGAATTTTTCCATTGGGCATAGGACCCACGTTGAGTAAAAAATTAGCATTATTGCCCGCTGCTTTTACTAAATATTGTACTAAATTCTTAGTAGATTTATATTTATTGTCTTGCAAATTGAAACCCCATGCGCCATTCATTGTTTCGCAAGTTTCCAATGGCAATTTACCGACCACTGATTCAGCATTAAATCCTGCCGTATTTTTACCGGGCAAATCTTTTTCAAACATCTGAAAATCTTCACCATTTTTCGGTGCTTGATGGTGATTGTTGCCGATGAGACATTGCGGTTGCAATTTATGAATTAATTGATAGGTCTTTTCCAAACGCCAATCGGCATCTTTTTTATCCCACCAACCGTCGAACCAAATACCGGCTATTTCACCATAATTGGTGAGTAATTCAGTCAATTGAGCATCCATAAAGTCCAGATATTTATTGAAATCACCTTTATCAGGGCGTTCCGAACTCAAGCCTGTACGTCCGCGAGGGAAATAATCGTCTTGAAACCAATCGAGGTGCGAGTGGTAAAAAAATAATTTGATGCCTTGTTTATGGCATTCATCGGCGAGCATTTTCAGCACATCTTTTTTATAAGGCGTGCGGTCAACGATGTCCCAATCGGTTTGTTTTGAATCAAACATGGCAAAACCATCGTGGTGTTTGCTCGTGATGGTGATGTATTTCATGCCCGCTGCCTTCACGATGGCGACCCATTCTTTGGGGTCAAATTCAGTGGGATTGAAGAAATTGGGCAGTTTTTGATACGTTTTTTTATCAATTTTATGGTTATTCATCACCCATTCGCCATCGCCAATGACGCTGTAAACGCCCCAATGAACGAATAAACCGAATTTAGCGTCTTGAAACCAAGTCCGCGCTTTCAAATTATCGGGCGCAGGGGTGTAAGTTTGAGCGTATAACGCACAGGTGGTGAGAAAAAATAATAGGGTAAGTTTAAAATTGGTTTTCATTTTTTTAAAGTTTAAATTTATACTTCAATCATTATTTCCAAGAGATTTTCAATGGCATTATTTAAAAAGGCAGGCAATATGATTTTATGAGTCAAGTTAATTTTACAATTATCGGTCAAATCAGCAATCATTTCATTGAAACGGGCTTCGCCGTGATGATCCACGACTTGCGCTTTGCGTTCAGGCTCGTTGAAATAGGTTAACATACCGTCCGCGTCTGCCTCGGGATGAAATTGCGTACCGAATATTTCGTCTGAAAATCGGATAGCCATTATGGCTCTCGGCAAATCAACATGCAAGCGTTCTTTCTCCAAAGCCATAATTTTAAAGCCTTGCTCATGTATATATGCCTCATCAGCATTGACGACTTGCCAATTTCGGAAATCGGCGATCCAAAACGGGTCGTGTAATTTTTTGAAAAAAGGTTCTTTTTCGCCCAATTCTGTTTTATTACAAGGATATGTGCCGAAAGAAATGGATTTTCTTTCGATAACATCCCCTACTTTGAAATGAATGCAGGCTAATTGGAAAGAATGGCAGATAAAAAACACATATTTTTTGCTCTCTATTGAGGGGTCATTGTTGTGAGACCAGAGTTTGTCAATCAGTTCAAAATATGGTTTATCCCAGCCGCCCGTATAGTCGAAAGGGCTACCCGGACCGCCCGAGGATATGTAAATATCAAAACTCAAGTCCGGTATTTCGCTCTTAAAACGGACGTCAAAAACCTCATAACTCAGCAAAGAGCCATAGGCTTCCATCATACGTTTCAAATACGTAATGCCTCTGTTGGGCATATTATTGTTCAAATCTAAAATGGCAATGCGTAATTTTCTATCCATGATATTTCAATTTAAATAGTTGATAATCAAACAGTTAATCAAATTAGTGATATTCAAGTATGGAAAACAATTTTGAGTAAATACAAATATAAACATTTTTTTAAAATACTGAAGGGTCATTCCGAATGTTCGGAACAACCCCTCAGTATTTTTTTAGAATTAATGCGAATATTGGGTTAAAAGAGCCAAAAAAGTAAAGCGGTAGCGATAGCCCCAAAGATGTGAGTAATTAAACCGTTTGTAGCTCTAACTTTAGAAG
>JAYTON010000614.1:0-4311 GCA_043747725.1 Saprospiraceae bacterium | reverse complement strand
GTAAGCAGTAAAATCATTAAAAAATCAGTTCAACGCACCCGCCCCTGCAACGACATCAGCCGCCTTTTGGAACAAGGACATGAAGTAAAATTATTAGTGCCTTGCGGGAGTGGCTATAGTTTCCCATCCTCACATGCCACCAATCATTTTGCAGTCGCTGTCTTTGTAATTTTCACCTTTGCTGCTCATAAAAAATGGTTGAAATGGGGTTTGATAATTTGGGCAAGTTCTATTGCATTGGGTCAAGTTTATGTCGGGGTGCATTATCCTTTAGATGTGTTGTTCGGTGGAATTTTAGGTAGTTTTATAGGTTGGGGAGTAGCTTTTTTATATAAAAAATTGGAAAACACGTATCGGATACTTTAAAAGTATCCGATATGTATCAACAAAAAAATGAGTTTAATTCAGTACATATTTCTCTTTACGGCAGTGCTGCTCGGCGGCATTTTAGCATTTTATTTCAAAAGTCATAATCGGCGATTTTTGCAGCTAATTCTTTCATTTGTAGGCGCTTATATATTAGGTATTATTGTTTTACATTTGATTCCTGATGCTTATTCAGGCGGCGTTCAGACCATTGGCATCTGGGTTTTAGTGGGCTTTTTCATTCAGCTATTTTTAGAGCGTTTGTCATTAGGTGTAGAGCATGGGCATATACACGACCATCATCATACAAGTCGCCCTGCGTTCGCTTTTCAAATAATGCTCGGGCTTTCAGTTCATGCTTTTATCGAAGGACTACCCCTCAGTATTTATGGCGATTTGCACATGATGGGTCTCCCGACTGAGCATCACCATGAGCACCTTTTTTATGGCGTCATGATGCACAAAGCTCCCGAAGCTTTCGCTTTGGCATTGCTTTTA
Source organism: Saprospiraceae bacterium (assembly GCA_043747725.1). Lineage (GTDB taxonomy): Bacteria > Bacteroidota > Bacteroidia > Chitinophagales > Saprospiraceae > JAAFJT01. The sequence goes on along the minus strand of JAYTON010000614.1, from coordinate 3,447 downwards.
TTGATGAGTGGTTTTGAAAAACGAATTGTCATTATTTGCATCTTCATATTTGCCGCTATGTCGCCTGCGGGAGCATTTGTTACCCAATTTTGTCATTTTGAACCCGAAGTTTTGAAGAAAATTATCGCTGTCGTCATCGGCTCATTGTTGCATATTTCAACCACCATTTTATTTGAAATAGATAGCACCGACGAGCATAAAATCAGTTGGCAGAAAATGGGGGCTATTGCTGCGGGCATTGGTTTATCGCTACTGACATTACTTTAGGTAAAAATACTGAGGGGTATATACTTCTTTATCTTTTTTAATTTAATCTATAAAAAATGCGTATAATTTTGATTGTCAGAATTATACGCATTTTTTTATTTGTAAAATAATTTAAAACGTTACTCAAAGCACCTCTACTTGTCATGGTTTTTGAAGAGTGATTATAATAAAACTCTATCTAACTATGGGAAAGATTAAAAGGCATACCTCACTACCGATTGTATCAAAATTAGATTATCGCTACATCTACATTTTAGGCAATACCCGCTATTTATTCCGCTATAAGATCGGTATTGCAAGGAATATTGAAAACCGCACGCGCTCCATCAACAGCTCCTTAAAAGGCAGCACTTATGAGATATTTTCAGTCAAAGTCTTCTTCGCACAGCGCATTGAGCAATTTTTACACGGCGTTTATAGCCCCCTCAGTGCGCGGATGCACGGGAGCGGCAAAACCGAATGGTTTTGGCTGACGCTGCCCGTTTCGCCTATGATTTTATTGACTTTGATTTTTATTTTGCAATGGATTTTGATACCGACTTTGATTGTGGGATTGTCATATGTTGTATTGCATAGTGAACAATTTATGTCGGCTATTGTGCCATAAAATATTATTGTTAAAATATTTTTCAGTAAAGTAATATAAATCAATTGCAAGCAAGTTACATTTTTTATAACTTTGATAAAAATTGAATAGTAATGACTAAGAGTATCCTTATAAGCTACAATGAAGCAGATGAAAGTTTTTTGATGGCTCTGTTCAAAAAACTGAAGGTCAAAACGCTGTCTGCGCCAAAATCGGAGATTGAAATCGTCCGTCAACGTCTGCACGATAAATATATAGTCAACAATAAATGGGCAACTATGAGTGAGGAAGAAAGAGAAGATGCTGCACATGCTGAAACAATGCTGTACGCTCAAGAACAACCTAATTATCATGTCTATACAGCGGCTGAGACAAAGGCGTTTCGCGCAAAACTACGCCAAAAACTAACGGCTAATGCAGACCATTGATACCCGAAAATTTCGGAAAAACTTGACAAAGCTACCTGCGCATGACCAATTGACTGTCCTCGATGCACTTGACCTTATAGAAGTAGCCGAGACTTTTGCTGACATTCCAAATCTTAAAGCAATGCAAGGCTATAAAAATTATTATCGCATTCGAGTGGGTAACTGGCGAGTTGGATTGTTTTGGAATGGCGAAGCGTTCGTCATTGAAGATGTAGGAAAAAGAGGTGATTTTTATAATCGTTTTCCTTAATTTTTATCAAAAAAAAAGTGTTGGCAGAATAACTCTGCAACACTTTTTTTATGCGAAATCGGAGTTTCGCTGTACAAATTTGTACCCCGGGCGGGACTTGAACCCGCACTAACATTGCTGCTAACAGGATTTTCTTACCAGCTACGATTTTCATCGCTTCCGAAAGTTTCGGAATTTGTGGTCTGGACTTTCTCTTCACCATTTTAGATAATAACACTAATTTAGGTGCCGCCTGTTAAGTCTCTACACCTTTTCCGTTTTCACGGAACTTGGCTCGGGATTACCAGTGAAGGCTTCCCCGAATTTAAGCGGTTCTACATCATTTGTTTCCAAATGTGCACTCAAATTTCTGATGTTTTTTGCTCGATAGTTTTCAGTCAAAGCATGACAATTAGGGCAAAGTAATTGTAAATTTTCTAAAGCATTATTATAACGATTACCATCTAAATGATGTAATTCCAGAGGAATTGGTTTATTGAACCAAATTTCTAAACTACAATTTTCACATTTGTAATCTTTATAATTTTCTTTGAGTAACCTTTTTTCAATTTATGAGATTGAAAAGTTTTGCATTTCCCATCAAAAATATCTTGAATAGAAATTAAACCTTTAACAATTGGTTTTGATATTCCTTTTCCCGATTGATTAGTTATAAAACAATCTAATCTTTTTGCGTGAAAACATACAGTTTTATAATTCATCTCTAAATTAAGAGCCGCTTGGCTCATGCTTAGAGATTTTTTACAGACCTGTATAAAGTATTCCTCAAACGCTTTATCAAATTTATATCTTGCCATAAAATAAGTTTTGATAAAAACTAAATAACAAAAATCAAAGAACTAAGTCCTGCGTGTCTACCATTTCACCACCAGGGCATCCGCCAACAAAGATATAAAATCAATGCTTGCGAGCAAAAAAAAACCATCATTTTCGGATGGCTTTTTAGCTTTTATGGAAGCTGAGCGGAAAACGAGACTCGAACTCGCGACCCCGACCTTGGCAAGGTCGTGCTCTACCAACTGAGCTACTTCCGCTTATTATTTCACTTCATCAACCACTCATTTGTGATTGCGGTGCAAATATAGATGATTATAGATTACTTGTCCAAACTTTTGCTTTAGTTTTTTTCAAAAATTTAAAAAATAATAATAAAACTATTGCTAAAGCATTGATTTTCAAGGTATTATATCAATGTGCGAAATAAATAATTGCCACTGCGAGTAGAACGTGGTAGCAGGGAATAATATCTATGTTCAAAAAAAAGGTGTCATCGAATATAATCGAGACACCCCTTTTGAGAACATTTTTTGTAAACCATTATTTCTATTCCAGAATCAAAAGCTGATTCGGGATAATCAATTCATTTGATTCCAATTTATTGAGCGACCGCAATTTCTCAACCGAGATACCATATATTTTCGCAATGGAAGTCAACGTTTCCTCTGACTTCACCACGTGATATTTACGCGTTCTATTTTCAGGACTTTTAGTAGTCACCACTACCCCCTCAGTATCTTTCACTTTTATAGGCTTCGGCATCACTACTGTATTGTATGAATGCGGTACTTCTTCCTCTTTTTTCACTGATTTTGAAGCAATAGTGGCATCAGTTGTGGATTTAGGTTTGATAACCACGCTGTAATTTTGAGGAACAACTTCTTCTTTCTTCAAAACTGTAGATTTCGGTTTGGCTACAATGCCATAATTTTCAGGCAATTCATCTTCTACATAGCAAGGCTTGCTTTGCATTCTTAATACCTGACCTGCCAAAACTTTATCTTTTGAATTCAAATTATTGTATTGACGCAATTCAGTAGCCGCAATATCCCAATCTTTTGCAATACTTTCAAGGGTTTCACCTTCTCTTACAATATGCAAACAGCTTTCTTTTTTAACATAAGCTATTTCCTCCGTTT